>NZ_DLJW01000078.1:0-20464 GCF_002477705.1 Stenotrophomonas sp. UBA7606
AATTGCCGGGCATGGCGCGGTACCAGGCCCCCTTCCTTTGGCGAAGCCAAGGGGAGGGCTGGGGAGGGCTTTGCGTTTCGCCGGGAAAGCCCCTGCCGAGCATGGCTCGGCACTACCGCTGTTGCTGCCTCCGTTTCGCGCAGCGAAGGGGAGGGTTTGGGGAATTCTCTGGCCGCGATAACTCCGAGTCCCTCTGCCGCCAGCGGGAGAGGGGTGGGGGTGAGGGTGCTTTTCGCCGGGAAAGCCCCTGCCGAGCATGGCTCGGCACTACCGCTGTTGCTCCCTCCCTTTCGCGCAGCGAAGGGGAGGGTTGGGGAGGGGTGAGCTTTTCGCTGGGCAAGCCCCTTCCGAGCATGGCTCGGCACTACATGACGGGGGGCTGCCTGTTCAGGCCGGCTCGTCCGGGATCAGCATGCATTCCAGCTTGAAGATGCTGTCCTTGAGCTGCAGCTTGCGCCGCTTCAGGCGCTTGGCTTCCAGCTCGTCGTCAGGGTTGGCGGCCAGGCGCGCGATGCACTCGTCCAAGCTGCGGTGCTCGGCCCGCAGGACGGTGATGCGCTGGCTGATTTCGGCGGGCGTCATGGTCTCCACGAGGGCCGAGCATACACAGTTGCCGGCCGCTGTGAGAGGGGGCGGCCGTGAGCCGGTAGAATGGCGGCAATGAGCGCCGTCATTCCCCTGCCCGATCCCGCACCGCGGGCCCGCGATCCGCGCGTGGCCGAACGCGAACACCAGAAACTCAACAAACGCCTGCGCCGTCAGGTAGGTCAGGCCATTGCCGACTTCGGGATGATCGAGGCCGGCGACAAGGTGATGGTCTGCCTGTCCGGCGGCAAGGACAGCTATACCTTGCTGGACATCCTGCTGCAGCTGCAGAAGAAAGCCCCGGTGCCCTTCGAGTTGGTGGCGGTGAACCTGGACCAGAAGCAGCCGGGCTTCCCTGAACACGTGCTGCCCGAATACCTGGCATCGATCGGTGTGCCGTATCACATCATCGAGCAGGACACCTATTCGGTGGTCAGCCGGGTGATCCCGGAAGGCAAGACCATGTGTTCGCTGTGCTCGCGCATGCGTCGTGGCTCGTTGTACACCTATGCCGAAGCCAATGGCTTCACCAAGATCGCGCTGGGCCACCACCGCGACGACATGGTGGCCACGTTCTTCATGAACCTGTTCCACCATTCCAAGATCTCGGGCATGCCGCCCAAGCTGCGCAGCGATGACGGCAAGCACGTGGTCATCCGCCCGCTGGCCTATGTGCGCGAAGCGGACATCATTGATTACGCCACCACCCGCCAATTCCCGATCATCCCGTGCAACCTGTGCGGCAGCCAGGAAAACCTGCAGCGCAAGCAGGTGGGCCTGATGATGAAGCAGTGGGAGAAGGACAGCCCCGGCCGCATCGAGCAGATCTCGCGCGCGCTGGGCGATATCCGCCCCTCGCAGCTGGCTGACCCCAAGCTGTTCGACTTCATGGCGCTGGGCCGCCGTGACGACGCACAACTGCCCGATGCCCACGCGTGGTTGGCAGGTGGCGACAGGCAGGACGATCAGGAAGCCATTCCCCCGCAAGGAGAAGGGCTGGGCTGAGGTCAGGTGGTTACGCGCTGACCGCAGGCGCGGCAGCAGGCCTCATCCATCCGCTTGATGGGCCCCTTCCTGCAATGGGAAGACCAGCCCGGACTCTGAATTCGAAATAGGACATCCATGTTTTTCAAGAACCTCACGCTGTTCCGTTTCCCTACTTCCATTGATTTTTCCGAGGTCGACACGCTGCTGCCGCAGGTAGTGCTCAAGCCGGTCGGTGCGCTGGAAATGACTTCGCGCGGTTTCATCTCGCCGTTCGGCCGCGAAGAGAAGAACCAGTTCTCGCACCGCATCGGCGATGCGCTGTGGCTGACCGTGGGCGGTGAAGACAAGATCCTGCCCAGCGTGGTGGTCAATGACCTGTTGGCCCGCAAGCTGGAAGAAATCGAAGAGAAGGAAGGCCGCAAGCCCGGTGGCCGCGAGCGCAAGCGCCTGAAGGACGACCTGCTGCACGAACTGCTGCCGCGCGCCTTCGTCAAGAGCTCGCGTACCGACGCCTTCCTGGACCTGCAGCACGGCTATGTGGCGGTGGACAGCTCCAGCCGCAAGACCGGCGAGAACGTGATGAGCGACATCCGCGGCATGCTGGGCAGCTTCCCGGCGATGCCGTTGAATGCCGAAGTCGCGCCGCGCTCGATCCTGACCGCATGGATCGCGGGCGAGCCGCTGCCCGAAGGCCTGAGCCTGGGCGAAGAGTGCGAGATGAAGGACCCGGCCGAGGGCGGCGCGGTGGTCAAGTGCCAGCACCAGGAGCTGCGCTGCGACGAGATCGACAAGCACCTGGATGCCGGCAAACAGGTCACCAAGCTGGCACTGGTGTTTGAGGACAACCTGTCCTTCGTGCTGGGTGACGACCTGATCGTGCGCAAGCTGAAGTTCCTCGATGGCGCGCTGGACCAGCTCGAGCACATCGACGAGGAAGGCCGCCGCGCCGAACTGGATGCGCGTTTTGCCTTGCAGAGTGGCGAAATCCGCCGCCTGTTCCTGCTGCTGGAGCAGGCCTTCAAGCTGAGCAAGGCTGACAGCTGAACCCGTTGCTGACCTACCCGGTTTCGTAACCGGGTAGGGACTATGCTGGGCATATGGCCAGTCTGTTCCGTCGTCTGATTACGCCCGCCGCGCCGGTGATCCAGCGCGACACGGTGCGGCTGCGTCTGGACGATGCCGAGATCGAGGTACTGCGTGTGCGCGATCCGCGTGCGCGCCGGCTCAAGCTCAGCGTCGATGAGCGCGGCGCACGTCTGACCATGCCGCTGCGCGCAAGCCTGGTGTCCGGCGAACGTTTCCTGCACGCCAACCGGCAATGGTTGCAGCAGCAGCTGGCGCGGCTGGGCGGCGATGGTCTGCTGGCACCTGCGCTGCAACTGCGTCAGCCCGGCGTGTTGCCGTTGCGCGGGGCGTTGTTGCCGGTGCAGTGGCAGGAGGGGCGCTTCACCCGCATCGAGGCGACGGCGGATGCGGTGAGCATCCAGTTACCTGCACGGGCGGGCGAGCCGGCCCTGCGCCGCGGGCTGCGTGAGTTCTATGAAGTACAGGTGCGTGCCGACGTTGGCCAATGGTTGCCGCGCTATCTGCCGGGGCTGGGCAGGGCACCCACGCGGTTGCGGCCCAAGGTGATGTCCTCGCAATGGGGATCGCTGGCGCCCGATGGTTCGATGGCGCTGGATCTGGCCCTGGTATTGGCGCGCCCGTCTGCGTTCGAGTACGTGTTGGTGCACGAGCTATGCCATCTGCTGCAGGCCAATCATTCGCCGGCGTTCTGGGCCGAGGTGGAGGCGCGCTTTCCCGCATGGCGTGATGAGCGTGACTACCTGCGTGAGGAAGGCCGCAGGTTGAAGAGTACCTTGCATCAACTGTTGCGCGCGCAGCCGGCCTGAGGATTCACGTAGCCGGGTAAGCGTGATGTACCCGCGGACAATGCGTGAAACCCCCCCCGGGTGCGCTGCGCTTACCCGGGCTACGGAATTGCCGGGCATGGCGCGGTACCAGGCCCCCTTCCTTTGGCGAAGCCAAGGGGAGGGCTGGGGAGGGCTTCGCGTTTCGCCGGGAAAGCCTCTGCCGAGCATGGCTCGGCACTACCGCTGTTGCCCCCTCCCTTTGGCGAAGCCAAGGGGAGGGTTGGGGAGGGGTGCTTTTAGCGCCGCGACTTATGCCGCCGCTGCCTGACGGGTGATCAACTGCAGGATGCTGGCTGCGGCATCCCGTCCTTCGGCAACTGCCGTCACCACCAGGTCCGCACCGCGCACGGCGTCGCCGCCGGCAAACAACTTGGGGTTGTGGGTCTGGTAGGGCAGACGGCTAGCACCGCCGGCAATGATGCGGCCGTTGTTGCTGGCTTCGACACCCTGCGATGCCAACCATTCCGGCAGCGTCGGCGAGAAGCCGAAGGCGATGATCACCACGTCGGCTTCCAGCAGCGACTCGCTGCCATCAATCGCCACCGCATTGCGGCGCCCATTGGCGTCCGGCTCGCTCAACGCGGTCTCAACCACGGTCACGCCGATCACTTCATCATCGGCACCGGCTTCAATCGCCAGCGGCTGGCGGTTGAACAGGAAACGCACGCCTTCTTCGCGGGCGTTGGCCACTTCGCGTGCCGAGCCCGGCATATTGGCTTCGTCGCGACGGTAGGCACAGGTCACCTTGGCCGCGCCCAGGCGGATCGCGCTGCGCACGCAGTCCATGCCGGTATCGCCGCCACCCAGCACCACCACACGCTTGCCGTTGAGGTCGGGCAGGGCGATCTGGTCTTCCCAGCCGGCAATCGGCCGGCCCTGCGGATCGTTGCCGCCGACAATGCGGCTGTTCTGCACCAGGAAGGGCAGCGCCGGCAGCACGTTCTTCAGGTCCTGGCCGATCAGGCCACCGTCGGTGTAACGGTAGGCACCGGTGCCGAGGAACACCGCGTCGTAGTCGGCCTGCAACTGCTCGATGCTGATGTCGCGGCCGATCTCCACGCCCAGGCGGAACTGCACGCCCATGCCTTCGAGGATCTCGCGGCGGCGGTCGATCACGCTCTTGTCCAGCTTGAAGCTGGGAATGCCGAACTGCAGCAGGCCACCGATCTGTTCGTAGCGGTCAAACACCACCGCCTGCACGCCGGCACGCGCCAGGCGATCAGCGCAGGCCAGACCGGCAGGGCCTGCACCCACAACGGCAACACGCTTGCCGGTGCTCTCAACCGCATGCAGGTCAGGCTTCCAGCCGGTAGCCAGGGCGGTATCGACGATGTATTTCTCGACCGCGCCGATGGTGACCGCGCCGAATTCCTCCAGCGTGCAGCTGCCTTCGCACAGGCGATCCTGCGGGCAGACGCGGCCGCAGACTTCCGGCAGTGGGTTGGTGGAATGGCAGAGCGTCGCCGCCTCGTGGATGCGGTCTTCCTGCACCAGCTGCAGCCACTGCGGGATGGCGTTGTGCACCGGGCACTTCCAACTGCAGTAGGGGTTGCCGCAGTCCAGGCAACGGCCGGCCTGGTACTGCGCGTCGGCCTTGTCGAACTTGCCGTAGAGCTCGCCCCAATCGCCGGACGTGCGCAATTCCACCGGAATGCGCTGCGGCATGGTGCGGGGCAGATCGAGAAACTGGAAGGCTTGCTTGCGGCTCATGGGAACTCGTGGCGTCTGGAGGAGCCCTTCTCCCGCTTGCGGGAGAAGGTGCCCCGGAGGGGCGGATGAGGGGGCTCTTGAAGCTGCCCTCACCCCGGCCCTCTCCCGCAGGCGGGAGAGGGAGACAATGCGTCAAGCGGCGCGGCGCAGCGACTCGGCCAGCGATTCAATGCTGGCGGCCTTGGGTTTGACCAGCCAGAACTTGCCGACGTAGTCGCGGAACTCGTCGATGATCTGCTGCGCCCAGATGCTGCCGGTCAATTCGCGATGGCGGCCGATCAGGGTGTGCAGGTGCTGGCGATGGTTCTCGAAGCCTTCGGCCGAGATGCGATGGATGTCGATCAATTCGTGGTTGTAGCGGTCGACGAAATCACGGTCGATATCCAGCACATAGGCCAGGCCACCGGTGAAGCCGGCGCCGAAGTTCAGGCCGACCTTGCCAAGCACTGCGACCACACCGTCGGTCATGTACTCGCAGCAGTGGTCACCGGCACCTTCGATCACCGCCAGTGCGCCGGAGTTGCGCACGCCGAAGCGCTCGCCGGCGCGGCCTGCGGCGAACAGCTCGCCACCGGTGGCGCCATACAGGCAGGTGTTGCCGATGATGGCGGTGTTGCGCGCCTCGAAGCGCGCGCCGCGCGGTGGGCGCACCACCAGGCGGCCGCCGGCCATGCCCTTGCCGACGTAGTCGTTGGCTTCGCCTTCCACTTCCAGGTTCAGGCCGCCAACGTTGAACGCACCAAAACTCTGCCCGGCAGTGCCACGGAAGCGCAGGTTCAGCGGTGCCTCGTCCATGCCGTGGTTGCCATGCGCGCGGGCGATGGTGCCGGACAGGCGCGTGCCCACCGAGCGGTCGGTGTTATGGATCAGGAAGCGGTGTTCGCCGCCGCGCTTGTTGGCGATGGCATCGGCCAACAGGTCATCCATCTGCGTGGCCAGGCTGTCCGGCGACTGGTACAGGCGCTGCGCGGCGCAGTGCGCGCCTTCGTAATGCGCAGGCGCGAGCAGCCGCGACAGATCCACCTTGACGCCTTCGCGCGGCGACACTTCCAGCTGTTGCAGCAGATCGGTGCGGCCGACGATTTCATCCAGCGAACGCGCGCCCAGGTAGGACAGCCACTCGCGCACTTCCTCGGCCAGCAGGCGGAAGAAGTTCTCCACGCGCTCCGGCAGGCCGGTGAAGTAACCGGCACGCAGGCGCTCGTCCTGGGTGGCCACGCCGGTGGCGCAGTTGTTGAGGTGGCAGATGCGCAGGTACTTGCAGCCCAGCACGATCATCGGGCCGGTGCCGAAGCCGAAGCTGTCGGCGCCGAGCAGCGCGGCCTTGACCACATCCAGGCCGGTCTTCAGGCCACCGTCGGTCTGCAGGATGGTGCGGCTGCGCAGGTCGTTGCCGACCAGGGCCTGGTGTGACTCGGCCACACCCAGTTCCCACGGCACGCCGGCATAGCGGATCGAGCTGATCGGCGAGGCACCGGTGCCGCCGTCATGGCCGGACACGGTGATCAGGTCGGCGCCGGCCTTCACCACGCCTGCGGCAATGGTGCCGACGCCGGCATGCGAGACCAGCTTCACCGACACCAGCGCGTCCGGGTTGACCTGCTTCAGGTCGTAGATCAGCTGCGCCAGGTCTTCGATCGAATAGATGTCGTGATGCGGCGGCGGCGAGATCAGGCCGATGCCGGGCTTGGCATAGCGCAGGCGTGCGATCAGTTCATTGACCTTGTGGCCGGGCAGCTGGCCGCCTTCACCGGGCTTGGCGCCCTGTGCGACCTTGATCTGCAGCACTTCGGCATTCACCAGGTACTCAGCAGTGACGCCAAAGCGACCGGAGGCCACCTGCTTGATCTTGGAACGCTTCTCGGTGCCGTAGCGGGCGGGATCTTCGCCGCCTTCGCCGGAGTTGGAACGGCCGCCAAGGCGGTTCATCGCTATCGCCAGCGCTTCATGCGCTTCCGGTGACAGTGCGCCCAAGGAAATCGCAGCCGTGTCGAATCGCTTGAACAGCGCTTCGGCCGGTTCCACCTCGTCCAGCGGCACCGGCGTTGCCGCCGGCTTGAGCTGCAGCAGGTCGCGCAGCGCCGAGGTCGGGCGCGAATGCACTGCGTCCATGTACTTGCGCCAATCGGCGGCATCGCCGGTGCGTGAGGCGCGCTGCAGCGTCATCACCACGTCCGGGTTGTACATGTGGTATTCGCCGCCATGCACATACTTGAGCAGGCCGCCGACTTCCGGCTGCGCCAGATCGTTCCAGGCACGCACGGTGAGCTCGCGTGCCTCGGTATCCAGGCGTGCCAGGCCCACGCCGCCGATGCGCGCGGCGGTATCCGGGAAGCACAGTTCAACCACGTCCGGATCGAGGCCGACGATCTCGAACAGCTGCGCGCCGCGATAGCTGGCGACAGTGCAGATGCCCATCTTGGAGATGATCTTGCTCAGGCCCTTGTAGATGCCCTTGCGGTAGCTGCGGCCGATCTGCGAGACCTCACCGCCCTTCTTCAACTGCAGGATGCCGCGCCGGCCCAGGTCGAACAGGGTCTGGTAGGCCAGGTATGGATACACCGCGGTCGCACCAAAGCCCAGCAGACAGGCCATGTGGTGCGCATCGCGGGCGGTGCCGGTTTCCAGGATCAGGTTGACCTCACAGCGCAGGCCAACCTTGGACAGATGATGATGCACGGCGCTGGTCGCCAGCAGTGCATGCACCATCGGCCGATCAGCAACCGGGTAACGATCGGACAACAACAGCATCACCACGCCATCGCGCGCGGCCTGTTCGCACTCGGCGCAGATGCGCTCGATGCCGGCCTTCAGCCCTTCCTCGACGCTGTAGGACAGGTCGATCAGGCGATTGCGTTCGACGTACTGCTCCATCTTCAGCAGCTGGCGCAGCTTGCGCTGGCTCAGCACCGGCGAGTTGAGGATGACGTGGTTCACCGTCTCCGCCGCCGCGTGGAAGATGTTGGTCTCCTTGCCGAGCTGGGTGGTCAGCGACATCGCGCACTCTTCGCGCAGCGGATCGATCGGCGGGTTGGTGACCTGCGCGAAAGCCTGGCGGAAGTAGTCGTACAGCGGGCGGGTGTGGCGGCTGAGCACGGCGATGGGGGTGTCATCGCCCATCGAGCCGGTGGCTTCCTGCCCGGTTTCGGCCAGCGGCCGCAGCACCTGTTCCAGTTCCTCGGTCGTGAGCTGGAACAGCTTGTGGTAACTGCGCAGGGTGGCCTCGTCGAACGGCTCCTCGGCCAGCGAGGGATCGATCAGCTCGGTCTGCAGGTAGGTCACGCCCTGGTGCAGCCATTGCTTGTACGGCGCACGTGCACGGTTGATGCGGTCGATGGCGTCCGAATCGAGCAGGTCGCCACGCTTGAGGTCGATGGCCATCATCTGGCCCGGGCCCAGCTTGCCCTTGCGCACCACGCGCTCGGTCGGCACTTCCCAGACGCCGGCTTCGGAGGCGACCAGGAAGTGGCGGTCGGAAGTCAGCATCCAGCGCGCCGGGCGCAGGCCGTTGCGGTCCAGGGTGCAGGCGGCATAGCGACCGTCGCAGGCGACGATGCCGGCCGGGCCATCCCAGGGCTCGCTGTTCAAGCCGTAGAACTCGTAGAACGCGGCGAGGTCGGCGTCCTTGAACTCCAGCGACTGGGTTGCCGGCGGCACCAGGATGCGCAGCGCCTGGATCAGCTCCATGCCACCGGCCACCATCAGCTCCAGCATGTTGTCCATGCTCTGCGAGTCGGAGCCGTGCATCGAGATCACCGGGTCGAGCTCGGCGATGTCGAACTTCGGCGTCTTCCACACCTTGCTGCGCGCCTGCGCCCAGTGGCGGTTGCCTTCGATGGTGTTGATCTCGCCGTTGTGGGCGAGCATGCGGAACGGATGCGCCAGCGGCCAGCGTGGCATGGTGTTGGTGGAGAAGCGCTGGTGGAACACCACCACGCTGGATGCCAGCTCGTGGCGCTGCAGATCGGGGTAGAAGGTGCTCAGCTTGTCCGGCAGCACCATGCCCTTGTAGCTGATGGCCTCGGCGCTGAGCGTGGTGACGTAGTAGTCGGCGACATCGCGCAGGGCCTGTTCGCTGCGGCGGCGCGACATGAACAGGGCCAGTGCGAACTGTTCGGCACTCTGCTCGATATCGGCATCGACGAACACCTGTTCGATCTTCGGCAGCGTGTCGCGTGCCAGCTGGCCGCAGACGCTGTCGTCGGTGGGCACTTCACGCCAGCCGCGCGGATGGCAGCCGGCGGCGCACAGCTGTGCATCCAGTTCGTCGCGACATCGCTGGGCCGCATCCGCGTCGTGCGGCAGGAACACCACGCCGGCAGCGAAGTTCGGCCCCAGCACGATGCCGGCCTCTTCGGCCAGCTGGCGCAGGAAGACGGTGGGTTTGCGCAGCAGCAGGCCGCAGCCGTCACCGGTGAGCCCGTCGGCAGCAACGCCACCGCGGTGGGTCATGCGCGACAGCGCGGCGATGGCGGTATCCACCAGCAGACGCGAGGGTTGGTCGTCGAGTTGGGCGACCATGCCGAAACCACAGGCATCGCGTTCGTCTTGCGGGTCGTAAAGGCCTTGCGGAGTGCGGACTGCCATCTGTGCCTCGATGCGATTCAGGTGAGCGGCGACACTCCCGCCCGCTCGCTGAGCACGTCATGCATCGGATGGATCGCGCCGTGCTGCCGCACGTGCCGTTGGGGTAAGACCCGACGCACGCCGTTGCGGCGTATTCGCCTGACCCAAGCGCCCTCGCGCCCACCCGATGACACAACGTGCTCGTTCAGGAGCGCACCTTGAGGTCACCGGATGGTTCGACTAAATCACAGCTGTTGCAGCGCCGCAATACATCGTTGCGAGCGCAACCAAAGCCTTGCCCGGCAAGGCTTTGGCTATACAAAAATCAGCCGCAGCGCAGGCCGCTGACCATACCTTTCTCATCGATTTCGATGTTCAGGCGTTCACCGATGAACTCCATGGTCACCGGCTGGTTGGGTTTGAGCACGCGTACGTCGGTGGCGCCGGCATCTTCCTTGGCCTGGGCCAGCATGGACTCGGCGTAAGGCTGGCCGACCAGGCCCTGTACCTGGCTGGCGTCGCAGCTGGCCGGCGGCGGCGGGGTGGCATCGGCAGTGGAGGCAGCGGCCTGCGCGGCCTGCTGTGCCTGGCTGAGCGCCTCGTCCTGCTCTTCCGGGGCCGGGCCCTTGCAGGCGCTCAGCGACAGCAGCAGCGCAGCGGTGGCAACCAGGGCGGCGGGGCGGCGCAGTGCGCGCGGCGTCGACGGGAATTGCATCGGAACTCCAGGGTGTTGATGGTCAGCCCAAGCATATAGCCAAGACAAGGGATTGTTGACGCTGCGTCGCACTGGGCCGCGCGATACTTGCCGAGCGCAGCCGCAACGGGAGGTCCGCAATGGCCGCATACAACGCACCCGGATTGCGCCACAGCAGTGACGATGAGCCGGGTATACGCCGCATCCGCAGCGGACGCGGCTTCCGCTATGTGGATGCACGCGGACACGCGGTCAGGGCGGCAGCCACGCTGCAGCGCATCCGCGCGCTGGCAATTCCACCGGCCTATACGCAGGTATGGATCTGCGCGCAGGCCAACGGCCATCTGCAGGCCAGCGGCCGCGATGCGCGTGGGCGCAAGCAGTACCGCTATCACCCGGATTGGGTGCGTATGCGCAGTGCTGACAAGTTCGATCGCATTGTCGCCTTCGGCAAGGCCCTGCCGGACCTGCGCCGGCAGGCAAGGGCCGACCTGAAACTGCCCGGCCTGCCACGCGAAAAGGTGATCGCGATCGTGGTGGCGGTGATGGGCCGTACTCTGGGTCGGATCGGCAACGATGCCTATGCCCGCAGCAATCGCTCCTACGGGCTGACCACCCTGCGCAACCAGCACCTGCAGATACGGGGCGGCCGCGCCCAGTTGCGTTTCAACGGCAAGTCCGGGCAGCTGCAGGCCCTGCATATAGATGACCCGCAGCTCGCCAGGCTGGTACAGCGTTGCCAGCAATTGCCAGGGCAGTTGCTGTTCCAGTACCGCGACGACAACGGCCGACTGCGGCCGGTGGACTCGGCCGATGTCAATGATTACCTGCGCCGCACCACGGGTGACACCTTCAGCGCCAAGGACTTCCGCACCTGGGGCGGTACATTGGTGGCGCTGCGCGAGTTGGCGCAGCTGCCGCTGCCCGACGGGGGCGGCGAGCAGGCCCTGACAGCCATGCAGAACCAGGTGATTGCAGCGGTTGCGGCGATGCTGGGCAATACCCCGGCGGTGTGCCGCAAGGCCTATATCGACCCCTGTGTATTCGATGGCTGGCGCCAGGGCCAGCTGCTGCGGCTGCGTTCATTGCGGGGGCCAAGGCAATGGGAAGCGGCGGCACTGCGTTTCCTGCGCGCCGCCCATCGCGGTACCGGTGCCGTCAGCCGCAGCGCATCGCAGTGATGTTGTTGGTGCGGCCCACCTCGATGGTCAACCGTTCACCGCCGCTGGACGTGGCCGGCGCCTGGATCGACGGCAACACCTCGGGCTGGTCACGACCGCGCACCACGTTCACCTGCAGGCTGTCGCTGTCCACGCGCGCTTTTTCGACGGTATCGGGTGCTGCGGCCAGGCCCACCGCGCCGCGCACCATGTCGGTGTGGCATTGCCCGGAGACGATGCCATCGATGGGCTGGATGGTATTCAGCTGCGCCGTGCTGCAGGCAGACAGGATCAGGGCGGTGGCGGACACGGCAATCAGGCGGTGCATGGCGGACTCCGGCGGCGGTGGTGTGGTTGGCAGCATTACCGCAGCGCTGTTTGCAGCGGATGAAATACACATCCCGTCCACGCGTATTTCACTGGCACCGACCTTGCGCCTGCCTACACTGCGGGCTCCACCTGATAGCGAAAGGGGCACCGCAATGGCTACCTGCGACGTCTGTGGCAACAACTACGCCAACAGTTTCACTGTCACCCAGGGCAAGGCTACCGGCACGTTTGATTCCTTCGAATGCGCGATCCACGCGATGGCACCGCGCTGTGCGCATTGCCAATGTGCGGTGATCGGCCATGGCGTGGAGGCAAACGGCGCCACCTATTGCTGCGAGCACTGCGCGCGCCATGCCGGTGGATGAGCGGGAGGCGAACGTCATGGCAACCAGCAAGAAGACGCCCGCAGTCAGCAAGGCTGCACCACGAAAAAAAGCCGCCAAGAAGGCCGCCGCACCGTCCGTCGACAGCGCGGCGCAACGCACCGCCAGTCGGCAACGCCGCTTGCAGGAAGACCTGCAGCAACAGGAGAAACTGCGCAGCGCCACGCCCAAACATCACGGCAGTGTGCAGGCCGGCGCTCGCCGCCAACCCAGCAAGCTGCCAGCGCAGCAACTGGCCAAGCCGGGCAACGAGCATGATCTGCAGCTCGCACCGCGCTATCTGGCCCAGGCCTACAAGGGCAGCGGCAAACTGAAAGGCATGCGCGCCATCATCACCGGGGGTGATTCCGGCATAGGCCGGGCGGTGGCCGTGTTGTTCGCCCGCGAAGGCGCCGACGTTGCCGTGCTGTACCTGAGTGAGCATGAAGATGCCAAGGTCACCTGCGGGCATATCGAGCAGGAAGGCCAGCGCAGCCTGGCGATCAGCGGTGACGTGCGGGATCCGGCGTTCTGCGACCACGCGGTGCAGCAGGTGGCCAAGGCGTTTGGTGGTATCGACATCCTGGTCAACAACGCGGCCTTCCAGCTGCACTGCCATCACCTGGAAGATCTGAGCGACGAGCACCTGCAGGAGACCCTGCAGACCAATATCGCCGGCTACATCCACATGGCAAGGGCGGCACTGCTGCACATGGGCGAGGGCGCCAGCATCATCAACACCGGCTCGGAGACCGGTCTGTTTGGTAGTGGATCGTTGATCGATTACGCGGCGACCAAGGGTGCGATCCACGCGTTCACCAAGTCCCTGGCCAGCCAGTTGTTGCCGCGCGGCATACGCGTCAACTGCGTCGCGCCGGGGCCGGTATGGACCCCGCTGAACCCCGCAGACAAGGTGGCTGAAGACGTGGCCGAGTTCGGCAAGGACAGTGACATGGGACGCCCCGCGCAGCCGGAGGAAGTGTCGCCGGCGTATGTGTTCCTCGCTTCCCCGATTACTGCCAGCTATATCAGCGGCGCGATCCTGCCGGTGATGGGCGGCCCGCGCGGTTGACGGTCGGCTCAAGCCCCACCCCCGCCGGCCCTGCTCGTTGGCTGCGTACGGGAAGGGGCCACAGCTCCCTCCCTTGCGCAACGCGCAGGGGAGGGTTGGGGAGGGGGGCTCTTTGCAGGAACGTTGATCCATGAGCCCAGGCAACAGCCAAAGCCACCCCCTCCCAGCCTCCCCCCTTGGCTGCGCCAAAGGGGAGGGGCTACAGCTCCCTCCCTTGCGCATCGCGCAGGGGAGGGTTGGGGAGGGGTGCTCTTTGCAGGAAGGTCGATTCACGAGCCCAAGCGACGGCCAAACCACCCCCTCCCAACCTCCCCCTTGGCTGCGCCAAAGGGGAGGGGCTACAGCTCCCTCCCTTGCGCATCGCGCAGGGGAGGGTTGGGGAGGGGTGCTCTTCGCAGGAACGTCATCCACGAGTCCAAGCAACAGCCAAAGCCACCCCCTCCCAACCTCCCCCTTGGCTGCGCCAAAGGGGAGGGGCCAACACGGCGCATTCCTCGCCGATAATCCACCCAGCAATCGACGCAGGAAGATCCGATGTCACAGCAGGAAAGCTGCCGTGTTCTGGTGTTGGGCGGTTACGGTCATTTCGGCGCGCGCATCGTGCGCGCACTTGCGATCACACCGGGCATCAAAGTCATAGCCGCTGGCCGCAATCCAGCGCAGGCCGCAGCCAATCTCCCCGGTGTGGATCTGGCGACCATCGAGCTGTGCCGGCTGGATACCGCCGCCGCTGATTTCCAAGCACAGCTGGCGGATACGCGAGCGGCCTTGGTCATCCATACCGCGGGGCCGTTCCAAGGCCAGGGCTACGATGTGGCACAGGCCTGCCTGCGTGCAGGCATGCACTACATCGATCTGGCCGACGGACGTGACTTCGTTGCCGAGTTTCCGCAGCAGTTGCAGGCCTTGGCCGAACAGACGCAACGCAGTGCCATCAGCGGCGCCAGCACCTTGCCGGCGCTCTCCAGCGCGGTGGTGGATGCACTCGCCCCGCAGTTCGATCAACTGCACAGCATCGACATGGTTATCGCACCCGCGCAGGCCACGCCACTGGGCATGGCTACGGTGCGTGCGGTGCTTTCGTATTGCGGCAAACCGTTCGAGTGTTGGCTGGATGGCCGCTGGCAGACGGTGACCGGCTGGGCCGATCCGCAGCCGGTGCGCTTCGCCCGCATCGGTCCGCGCCTGGCTTCGCCCTGTGATGTGCCGGACCACACGCTGCTGGTGCAGCGTTATCCCGGCGTGGCGACCGTGCGCTTCCGCGCGGCGCTGGAGTTGCCGTTCCTGTCGCGCTCTCTGGCTGCGATGGCCTGGCTTCGGCGCATTGGCCTGCCATTGCCGATGGATGCGCTGGCCGGCGTATTTGCCCGGGCTAGTCGCTGGTTCGATCGCTTCGGTACCGATCTTGGCGGCATGCGCATCACCTTGCGTGGCCAACGCGAAGGCCTGCAGCACACTGTGCATTGGGATCTCACTGCTCCAATGCTGCACGGTCCGGAGATTCCGACCTTCGCGGCCGTGCTGCTGGCACGCCGTTTCGCCCGCGGCGAAGGGCTGCCGACCGGGGCCCATGCCTGCATGGGCCTGCTGAGCCTGGCCGAGTTCGAGAGCGAGTTCGCGCGCTGGCAGATCGACAGCGCCGTCAGCTGAATCATTCAGCCCGGCAGCGGTCAGGGTGCCATCCGGGCTATTGACTACAAATGTAGGCAAATCTACCGTGACGACAAATGTAGTCACGGAGACGGCCATGCGCCGCAAGACCATCGGGGACCAGGAACTGGCCCTGCTGCAGTACATCGGAGAGAACGAACCCACCAGCGTCGGCGAGGTTGCCGCGCGCTTCGGTGAGGCCCGCGGGCTGGCCCGCTCCACCGTGCTGACGATGATGGAGCGCCTGCGCAGCAAGGGCTACCTGCAGCGCGAGCAGGACGAGGGCGTGTACCGCTACCGCACCACCGCCGAGCAGCAGGAAGTGGTCAACGGCGCGGTCGGCAGCTTTGTCGAGAAGACCCTGCAGGGCTCGATCTCGCCGTTCGTGGCGTGGATGTCGGAGAAGGCCGAGGTCAGCGACAACGAACTGGCCGAACTGGAAGCACTGGTCAACAAGCTGCAATCGCAGCGCCGGGAGGACTGAGCCATGTCGATGACGCTTGAGTTGTTGGGCAGCCGCCTGTTGGCGACCAGCGTGCAGACCGCACTGTTGGCTGGGCTGGTGTGGCTGCTGTGCCGATATGTGCGACGGCTGCCGGCCAGCACCCAGTGCGCGCTGTGGTGGCTGGTGGCGGTGCAGGCCATGGTTGGCCTGTTCTGGGCCTCGCCACTTGAGCTGCCCTTGTTGCCGGCCCTCGATGCGGCGCCAGTGGTGGCGCAGACCATGACCATGACCACGACGGCATCGGCAGCCGCCGCGCCGATCATCGTGATGCAACCACTGCCAGTGGACAGCGGTTGGTCGTGGAGCCTGGTGTTGATGGCGATGTGGGCTGCAGGCGTACTGGTGATGGCGCTGCGTACCATGCTGGCGTTGCGTGCCAGCCGCGTCCAGCTGCGTGCCGCGCAGCCCTGCCGCGACCACAAGCTCAATGCCGCGCTCGCATTGGCCGCCGATGCGCACGGCCTGCGCCGCGCACCGCGGCTGATGCTGAGCAATGCGATCGATTCGCCGCAGCTGATTGGCCCATGGCGTCCCGTGTTGCTGTTGCCGGCACGTGGCCTGCAGCGCATGGGTGACGACCAGTTGGATATGGCGCTGACCCACGAGCTGGTGCACCTGCAGCGCCACGACCTGTGGCTGGGCCTGGTGCCTGCGCTGGCCCAGCACCTGTTCTTCTTCAACCCGGTGGTGCATCTGGCCGCCCGCGAATACGCCATCGCCCGCGAGGCGGCGGTGGATGCCGCCGTGGTCGCCGGTGACCGGCACTGCCGCCAACACTATGGACGCCTGCTGTTGCAGCTCGGCGTTGCTCCCCGGCCCGGTGCTGGCTTGGCCAGCGCCTCGCCGACTTTCCTCAGCCTCAAGCGGAGATTGCTCATGTTGCAGGACACCTCGTCGTTCCCGCGCGCTGGTGCGGTACTGATTCTGGCCGCCGTCGCTCTGGTTGGTGTGGCACCGTTGCGGCTGGTGGCGATGCCGGCACCGCCTGCGCCCCCCGCGCCGCCGGCGCCTTTGGCCGCACCCGCTGCGCCGATGGCGCCCACCGCACCCACTGCACCGGCTGCAGGGTCGGTGTCGCGCACGGTGGTTGCCGCTGCTGCGGTACCCGCCGCACCGCCAGCACCACCGGCGTTGGTGGTGCCACCCGCACCGCCTGCGGCCCCGCCCGCACCCGCTGCACCACTCCGCACGCAAGGCGTGATCCACCTTTCCAGCAACCAGAACGCCGATGGTTATGTGCTGATCAGGGGCAACCACAACGTCATGAATGGCAGCGTTGCCGACCTGCGCGAAGCCAAGCAACTGGACGACGGCAAGGGCGTGCTGCTGGTACGCCGTGACGGCAAGCGCTATGTGGTGCGTGATGCGGCAACCTTGTCGCGCTTTGAGCGGTTGTACGCCGAAAGCGTGCGCCTGGGGGATGCGCAGGGCCGGCTGGGTGACCAGCAGGGAGCCTTGGGTGACCGCCAGGGGCAGATTGGTGAGCGTATGGGCGAGATCGGCGCACGGATTGGTGAGCTGGCGAATGAGCAGGCGCAGCTGGCATTGAGTTCGGGTGAACGTACCGCCGCACAACGCCGTGCGTCTGAAGAGGCACGGCGCAAGCTTGACCAGGCGCGTGAGGAAATGGAAAACCCGGCGATGCGAGCGGAGATGGAAAGCCTGGCTGCGCAGCAGCGGGAACTGGGCAAGCAGCAGGCCGAGTTGGGCAGGCAGCAGGCAGCGGCCAGTGCCAGGGCCAATCGTGATGCCGAGCAGCTGATCCGCGAAGCGATCAGTAGTGGAATTGCGCAGCCGCTTGGTGGGTGATGTTTGAGGGTGGTGGCGGTGCAACTGCGAAGCAGAGCAAGAGCAGAGCAGAAGCACCCCTCCCCAACCCCCCCCCTGCGCTTCGCGCAAGGGAGGGGGCCAAGCTCTGCTCCCTCCCTTTGGTGCAGCCAAGGGGAGGGTTGGGGAGGGGTAGGCTCTTGAAGTGAAGCGAGACGAGCAACTGAAACTCAGTCCTCGGCTTCCAACGCCAACCCGGCTCGCTCATCCGCTTCTGCCTGCACCAGTCGCTGGAACAACAGCGCCAAGGTCACCACATCCTGGTGATTGTGCTCGCCAACACGGCGCAGGTTGCGCGCGCTGCCACCGCGCAGATAACTCAACCACGCCGCAGGCGCTTCCGAACCCGGCAAGTCATCCTCGCGGGCGATCAGCAGCAACTGCCGTTCGATGGTCGCCAGCCGGCAGTTCTCCCAGGTACCGCGATAACGGCGGCGGGTGGGGAACAGCAGGTCAACGTGATCCAATGCCGAAATCGGATCACCGCGCCGCGCCAGCCGATAGCGCGTCTTCAGCAGTGGCGCGTCATAGCAGCGGCCGTTGTAACTGGACAGCACGGTCGTCGGCGCCAACCAGCTGGCGAACAGCTCCAGCATCGCGCTCTCCGCACCCATCGTCGACATCAGCAGCTGGCGCACGCGCAGGCCTTCGCCGCGCGCTGCATCGTGATGCCAATCGGCGGCGCCGATCATGAAGGCGCGGGTGCCGGTGCCGCCGGCCAGGCCGGTGGTTTCGGTATCGAAGAACAGCAGGTCCTGCGGTGCGACGGTTTCCTCAGGCCGTTTGCTGAAGGCCAGCGACAACGGTGCAGCGGGAATCGCCTGCGGAATGAAGGCTTCGATCAGATGGAGGCCGGGTGCGATCTCGGTGCCGGGTAGATCACGATCCACCGGACCACGTTCGATGGGTTGGGCAGGAGCGATGGCACGGTTGCGTGTTGCCAACAAGCGTCGCAGCGCAGCGCCGTCCTGTGGTGCTGCGGGTTTGTGCTGAATCTGATCGACCCAGCCAAACACCGAGGATTCCTGCTTCTGCCTTTGTAGGGGCGGCGTCAGCCGCGAAGCCGATGCAGTTTCCGCAGCCGATGAAGAACCAAATGCATCCGAAGCAACCGGCGCGGCGGCGGCATCCGCCATCGGTGGCTTCGCGGCTGACGCCGCTCCTGCAACAGCGGTGCGCTCGCCGGCTGTTGCAGGCGCTGCCGTT
Source organism: Stenotrophomonas sp. UBA7606 (assembly GCF_002477705.1). NCBI lineage: Bacteria > Pseudomonadati > Pseudomonadota > Gammaproteobacteria > Lysobacterales > Lysobacteraceae > Stenotrophomonas > Stenotrophomonas sp. UBA7606. Next base: position 18,568 of record NZ_DLJW01000078.1, read on the forward strand.
GCCAGCCCCGCCTGTTTACGCAAGGCCTTCAGTTTGTCCAGGCTGATGCTCATGGCAGCAGATCGAGCGCCTCATCGGCGGCAACCGCCTGCACCTGGTCGCAACGCTCGGCCGACAGCAGCGACAACACCTTCAAGGCCAGCGAACGCGGCGTCTCGCCCTTGTCCTCCTCCTGCGCCGCCAGCACCGGGCCCACACAGGCGGGGCAGCCGGCATTGCAGTCGCAGCGCTCGACCAGCTCCAGGGCGCGCTGCACCAGCTCGCCCTGGCGCTGCCACAGCGGCTCGCTCAGGCCCACGCCGCCGGGGAAATTGTCGTACAGGTACACCGTCGGCACGAAGCTCTGCATCAGCTCCACCGCGCCTTCGCCGGCTTCGTTGCCGCGCAGCTGGCCACGGCCGGTCTGGTCGGCTACCGCGAACCAGGCGCCGTCGCCATTGCCAACCGCCTTCTGCAGATCGCGCGCATCGGCCATCACTGCAACGGTCGCAACGATGTGCAGCGCATAGGCGGCACCGAGGAAACCATCCAGCGCGTCCTGCTTCTGCGCGAAGCTGCGCAGCAGGGTGGCCTGCGGTAGCTGCCACCACACCGCGGTGGTATGCAGCTCCTGGTCGGGCAGGTTGACCGGGCCGTAGCCGATGTTCTCGTGCGTGTAATAGCGGATCTTCTTGTAGCCGGCCACGCGCCGCACCACATGCACCTCGCCGTGATGCGAATCACCACGGCCGGCGCCATTGCCGTCAAAGCGGTCCAGCACCTTGAGCTTGGTGTAGTCGATGCTGTCGGTGTAGTAATCCACATGCGTGCGGGTGACATAGGCCTTGCGCCCGTCCCAATCCAGCCGCTCCACCTGGTACGGCGTGCTCTGCACCATGTGGATGGCGCCTTCGTACAGTGTCAGCGCAGCGGCGGAATAGTCCACCTCGGCGATGATCTGCTGCTTGCCGTCGCTGCGGTCCACCACCACGAAGTTGCCATCGGCCACCGCGCGCAGGCTCACCGTATTGGCGGGGTAGCTGTCGGCAATCCATTCCCAGCGGTCGCCTTCCTGATGCACTACTTCGGTCTCGGCCAGCGCCTGCAGGAATACCAGCGGATCGATTGGCCCGAACGGTTCGCCTGCGAGGAATGGCAGCTCGAAGGCAGCGCAGCGGATGTGATCGAACAGGATCAGCGGCTGGTCCGGCGAGATGCGCGCGTGCTCGGGCGTGGCATTGGCGAAGAAATCCGGATGCCGCACCACGTACTGATCCAGCGGCTGGCTGCTGGCGACCATCACGCCCAGCGCGGCCTGTTGCCGGCGACCGGCGCGGCCGAAGCGCTGCCACGTCGCCGCAACGCTGCCGGGGTAGCCATTGAGGATGACCACGTCGAGCGCACCGATATCCACGCCCAGCTCCAAGGCCGAGGTGCTGACGATGCCGTCGATGTTGCCGGCGCGCATCGCCCGCTCCACCTCGCGGCGCTCGGTGGGCAGGTAGCCGCCGCGATAGGCACGGATACGCGCCGGCTTGCGCGGATCGTTGTCGAAGATGTCCTTCAGGTACTTGGTCAGCACCTCCACCATCAGGCGCGTCTGCGCGAACACCAGCGTCTTCAGCCCGCTCTTGATCGCGATGCGGGCAATGCGGTTGGCCTGCGAGCGCGCCGAGGCGCGCAGGCCAAGGTCCGGATTGATGACCGGCGGGTTCCACAGCAGCACGTGCTTGGGCCCGCTGGGCGCGCCGGATTCGGTGATTGCATGCACGCGCTCTTCCACCAAAGCTTCGGCATGCGCATGCGGGTTGCCGATGGTGGCCGAGCACAGGATGAACTGCGGTTGCACGCCATAGAACGCACAGATGCGCTTGAGCCGGCGCAGCACATTGGTGACGTGGCTGCCGAACACGCCGCG
>NZ_DLJW01000083.1:0-15334 GCF_002477705.1 Stenotrophomonas sp. UBA7606
GGGGCGGATGAGGGGGGCTTTTGGTTTTGCGGTAAAGCCTCATGCCGAGCATGGCTCGGCACTACAGTTGGATTGCTTGGAATGCCCCTTGCCGAGCATGGCTCGGCACTACATTGACCCCTTTGCCGAGCATGGCTCGGCACTACGGTGTCTTATTTGCGGGCGGTGAAGATGGGGGTCAGGTAGTCCGGCTTGCCTTCCATGCGTTCCAGCGACGGATAGCGCAGGCCGCCGTGGTAGTCGATGCTCAGCGTGCGGTACACATCCATCTCCTTGACCAGCAGGCGCACCGACTGCTTGCTGTCCTTGGCCGCACGCACGGCTTCTTCCAGTTCGTCGGCGCTGTACTGCAGGTCATTCACCGCCAGCACCTGCATGCCGGTGCCAACACCGGCGTTGAACGCGGCACTGTCCCAGCGCACTTCATTGACGTAGCCCGCCGGGCTCAACGCCACACCCAGCGAGTAGATGAAGTTGGCACCGCGGCCCTTCATCATCGCCTTGAAGTAGGCACTGGGCTTGTCCTTGTACACCAGCTTCCAGCCCGCGGCTTCGATGCCACCTACCAGGCCGGCGCGATGGTCCACGCGCTCACGCAGGAACTGCGCCCAATCGCCGGTGGGCTGCACCTGCTCCAGCGTCGCGGCAACGTCCTCGAAGGTATAGGTGTCCGGGCGCTCCCATTGGCCGTCGTTCTGGCCGAAGAAGGCCTTGGCGAAATCATCCAGGCTGCGCTTACCGCCACTGAGCGTGCGCAGGCGCACGTCGGCTTCCAGCCACAGCATCTGCCCGCCCTGGTAGTAGTCCTCGCTCATCTGGTAGCCACGGTAGGGCTTGGGCTTGCGGCGGGCGATCACCGGGTCGTTGGTGGTGTCACCCAGCGAGCGCCATTCCAGGCCCGGGCGGTTGTCGGCATAAGTAGCCGCCACCATCGCCAGCGCATCGCGTGAGGCCTCCTGCGGACGGATGCCGGCACGGGCGGTCAGCACATTGCCCCAATACTGGGTCTGGCCTTCGTACACCCACAGCAGGCTACCCTGCATCGGCACGTTGTAGTTGAGCGTGGCCAGGTCGGCGGGGCGACGGTATTTGCCGTCCCAGGAATGCGTGTACTCATGGCCGAGCAGGTCGCTGCTGCCCACCTTGGCATCCCAGCCGCTGAAGTAATCGCGGTCTTCGCTGTTCTCGCTGGAACGCTGGTGCTCCAGGCCAATGCCGCCGAGCTGGTTGGTCACCGCGAACAGGAAGTCATAGTGGTCGTAATGCTCGGCACCGAACAGCTTGCGGGCCTGCGTCACCAGCGCGCGGTGCTGCTCGATGTGCTCGGGCTTGGCTTCCAGATCCTTGGCGCGGTCAGCAAACACGTTCAGCCGCACCGGCCGGGTGCCGGCCGGTGCCAGGTCGAACATGCGGTGGTAGCGGCCGGCGAACACAGGTGAGTCCACCAGGATTTCCAGGTTGGTCGGCGCGTAGTTGACGGTGTCACCGTTGCGGCTGGCCACGCCCAGGGCGCTGGCCGCTTCCCAACCCTGCGGGTAGCGCGCACTGGCCTGGTAGGTGATGGCATGCGCGGCGTGCCCGGCCGGGTATAGCAGCATCGCGTTCCACTGCAGGTTGAGCATGTTCGGCGTCATCACCGTGCGACCCTGCGCCGAATCGGTGGGGCTGAGGAACTGGAAGTCCATGCGCAGCTCGCTCACGCCTTCGGGCACCTGCACGTTGAAGGTGTAGACGTCGAGCGGGTCACGCACCCAGTCCAGGCGCTGGCCGTTGCCGCTGATCACCAATCCAGCCAGCTTCTCGATCTGGCCGGTGGGCGAATGGTTGCCCGGCAACCAGGCCGGGTAGTGGAAGCGCTGCAGGCCGGCCTGCACCGGCACGGTCTGGCGTACCTTGAACACGCGCTGGCCCAGGTCGGTGGCGTCCACCTCCAGGCGGATGGTGCCCGGATACGCAGCCTCGCTGATCTTGACCCCACGTGCATCCACGTCCGGCACATCCGGCGCCGCGTTGGCCAACCCCATGGCGGCCATCAGGGCCAGCCCCAGCACTGCAGGACGGAACACATGCATCAGCAACCTCTCGTATGTCTGAGAAGGCCATGATGCGGCAAGCCTGCGCTGCGTAACACGGGCCGATGGTCATCAACACATCATCGGTAGTGCCGAGCCATGCTCGGCAGGGGCTTTCCAAGCCAACGTCAAGAGCACCCCTCCCCAGCCCTCCCCTTGGCCTGCGGCCAAAGGGAAGGGGGTGTAGTGCCGAGCCATGCTCGGCAGGGGCGTCATGCACCAACCAGGAATCACCGGATTACATCGTTTTGTAGGCGCGCCGCAGGCCGCGAAGCCACGAATGCCTGCTGGTCTGGCATTCGTGGCGATTGCTGTTGGCTGGGTTGGATTTGGCTATCCGCTGCTTCGGAAGCAACAGTGGTTTCGCGGCTTACGCCGCTCCTACAAACAGACCCCTGGCTTACGTGCGGACAAAAATTTCCACGCGCCGATTCAGCTGCCTGCCGCTGGGGTTGTCCTTGCCATTGATCTCATTTGGCGCCACCGGCTGCGATTCACCGTAACCGCGTGCAGCCGCGTCGGTCGCGCTACCCCGCTGGCGCAATGCTGCAAGCACGGCCTGGGCACGACGCTCGGACAGGTCCTGGTTGTAGTCGTCGCTGCCCTTGGCATCGGTATGGCCGCGGATCTCCATTGCGCTGGATGGCACCTTGCCCAGCGCCGTCGCCAGCACATCCAGCACCTTGCCTGCATCCGGACGGATCACGTCCTTGTCGAAATCGAACAGCACCTTGTCATTGAGGGTAATGACATAGCCGCAGGGCGCACCGGAGGGCTTGAACTTGTCCAGCAGCGGGAACTTGCCGGCCGGCGGCAGCGGTGGCAACGGTGCCATCTTCACTTCGCGCGGTACCGCGCCCACGGTGCCGGTGCCATCGCCCCGGTTTTCAACGATGCCTTCAGGGCCACCAATCCACTTGCCAGAGCCATCGGCGTTGATCTCGATGTTGCCATCGCCCCCCACCCAGCTGCCCGAGCCATCACCGTGGTTCTCGATGGTGCCGAAACTTCCCACCCAGCTGCCGGCACCCTTGCCGTCCAGTTCGATATTGCCGTGGGCACCGACATAACTGCCGGAGCCATCGGCATTCACCTCGAAGGTTCCGGCATCGTTGACGACGCTGCCGCTGCCATCGGGTTTCACTTCCACCACGCCGTCGCCGGTTACCGCCTGACCACTGCCATCGGCACCGATGTTGAACACACCGTGGCCGCCGACGCGTTCCAGGTTGCCCTGCGCGTCAACATTGGTGAAGCCGCTTTCATTGACCAGCCCACCATCGGTGGCGCAGTTGGCCGGTCGCACACTGATGCCGGCAACCGGATCGATCAACGACTGCATCGATTGCTCAAGCCGCTTCTGCGCCGGGCCGCTGCCAACGATGCTGGGCACCATGATGGTCGGGATCACCGGGAACTCGATGCTGCCTGCGGTCAGCACTTCCGCGTTGGGGGCCGGTGCGGCAGTGGTCGCCGCAGGCGCAGCTTCCGGCGTTGCAGCAGCAGGTTGATCGGCAGGTGCATCGCGCCCGCAGGCGGCGACAAGAACACTGAGACATGCCAGTGACACGACAGCAACACGCATGCAGCAACTCCGTTTGTGCGAAACCCGCATTTTTGCCAACACCTTGTTCAATTTCCGTGACCGCCGCACGCTTGGCAACGCATGCTCAGGATTCGTCCAGCGCCGCGAACGAGGTGGCAAGATGGTCGATGAACAATCGCACCGAGGGCAACAGGCCACGCCGCGATGGAAATACCGCATGGATGATCTCCTTCGGCGGGGCCCAGTCCGGGGCGACATCGAGCAGTTGCCCGGCATCCAAGGCATCGCGCACGATCATCGTCGGCAGCTGCGCCACGCCCACGCCAGCCAATGCCGCCTCACGCAGCGCCACCATGCCACGGGTGACCAGGCGCGGTTGATGCGGTACTTCCGCCGTTGCGCCGCCTGGACCAATCAAGCGCCAGACGTGCTCGGCCTGTGGCACGCCAAGCGCCACGCTCGGCAATAGATGCAGATCCGCCGGGCCGTGCGAATGCCCATGTGTTTCCAGCAGCGACGGTGCGGCCACCAGGCACTGGGTGCGCTCGGCCAATACCTTGAGCACCAGCTCGCTGTCTTCCAGCGGCGGCGGACGCACGCGGATGGCCACGTCCACACCTTCGGCGATGACATCGACGCGGCGATTGGTGGCGTCCAGGTGCACCTCCACGTCCGGGCAACGCGCCATGAAATCGGCCACCATCGCCGCCACCCGGAAATCCAGCAGCATGGTCGGGCAGCTGACCCGCACCACGCCGCGTGGCTGCGAGCGGGTCAGTTCGATCGACTCGGCCGCCGCTTCCGCCTCCACCAGCATGGCGCGGCAGTGCGCGTAGAAGGTCTGGCCGACCTCGGTGACCGAAAAGTGGCGGGTGGACCGCTGGATCAGGCGCACGCCCAACCGCTCTTCCAGCAGGGCGATACGCCGGCTCAGCTTGGACTTGGGCTCGCCCAGCGCGCGCCCGGCCGGGGCAAAGCCGCCGTGTTCCACCACCTTGGCGTAGTAGTAAAGGTCGTTCAGGTCCTGCATCACTGCTCCAGCGTTCACCAGATAGGACTATGAGACCACTTTTTACCGTCTACCGGCGTGATCGTCCCAATCCTAATCTTTGCCCCATCGCAGGCGCCCTCCCGGCGCCGCACAAGGAGCAGACAGATGAAGAAGATCAGTGGCCTCTACAGCGCCCCCCGCCCGCACTGGGTGGGTGATGGCTTCCCGGTCCGTTCGTTGTTCTCGTACAACACCCACGGCCGCCAGCTCAGCCCCTTCCTGCTGCTGGACCATGCCGGCCCGGCCGAGTTCACACCGGCCCAGACCCCGCGCGGCGTCGGCCAGCATCCGCACCGTGGTTTCGAGACCGTCACCATCGTCTACGACGGCGAAGTGGCACACCGCGACTCCACCGGCGCCGGTGGCGAGATCGGCCCGGGCGACGTGCAGTGGATGACCGCTGCCTCCGGCATCCTGCACGAGGAGTTCCATTCCGAGGCCTTCACCCAGCGCGGTGGCAAGCTGGAGATGGTGCAGCTGTGGGTCAACCTGCCGGCCAAGGACAAGATGGCCGCGCCCGGCTACCAGAACATCAGCAACGCCGATATTCCGGTGGTGCCGCTGGCCGATGACGCCGGCACGGTGCGGGTGATTGCCGGTGAATTCGGCGGCCAGCGCGGCCCGGCACGCACGCATACGCCGATGGACGTGTGGGACATGCGGCTGTCGCGTGACAAGCACACCACGCTGCAGTTCGCCGAAGGCCACACCGTGGCGATGGTGATCCTGCATGGCACGGTGCTGCTCAACGGCAACCAGGTTGCCCGCGAAGGCCAGCTGGTGTTGTTCGACCGCGCTGCCGGTGAGGTGGAGCTGGAGGCCAATGCCGACGCCACCGTGCTGGTACTGGCCGGTGAGCCCATCGACGAACCCATCGCCGGCTACGGCCCGTTCGTGATGAACACGCAGGAAGAAATCCGTCAGGCGATGGATGACTTCAACTCCGGCCGCTTCGGCCAGATCGCAGCGTAATGCTCAAGCCCCTCTCCCCATGGGAGAGGGGTTGGGGTGAGGGCGAACGAAGCCAGTACCAAGCAAACAACAGCGTAGTCCCCGATGACAGGGCCCACCCCGGTCATCTCTTCCCCGCACCACGGCACAGAGCCCGGTGCGATGCCATCCAGACCAGGAGAGTCTCGCCATGTATACCTTCCCTCACGTTGCCAACTTCAACGGCGCAAAACCCGTCATCGATCCGGATAACGTCGCAATGCTGTTGATCGATCACCAGAGCGGCCTGTTCCAGACCGTGCACGACATGCCGTTCACCACCTTGCGGCGGCTGGCCTCGACGTTGGCCAAGCTGGCCTCGCTGGCGAAGATCCCGGTGATCACCACCGCCTCGGTGCCGCAGGGCCCGAACGGCCCGCTGATTCCGGAAATCCACCAGAACGCGCCGCACGCCAAGTACGTGGCACGCAAGGGTGAGATCAATGCCTGGGACAACCCCGATTTCGTGCAGGCAGTGAAGGACACCGGCAAGAAGCAGCTGATCATCGCCGGCACCATCACCAGCGTGTGCATGGCATTCCCGTCGATTGCCGCGGTGGCCGATGGCTACCAGGTGTTCGCGGTGATTGATGCCTCCGGCACCTATTCCAAGCAGGCGCAGGAAATCACCCTGGCGCGGATGATGCAGGCCGGCGTCGTGGTCATCGATGTGGCTGCGGTCGCCTCTGAACTGCAGAAGACCTGGAACCGCGAAGACGCCGCCGAATGGGCGCAGGCGTACACCAACATCTTCCCCAACTACCAGTTGCTGATCGAGAGCTACAGCAAGGCGCAGGAAGTGGTGACCAACCACGAGCAGCTGGATTCGCAGCGCAGCTGAAGCACAAGCAGATCAAGCCCCTCTCCTGTTGCACGGGAGAGGGGTTGGGGTGAGGGCAGAACGAAGCCAGCACTCGTCAGAACCTCATCCACCTAAACCGCACCGCAACAGCAACGCGCTTCGCGCGCTCCCCTCTTCCGGCCCTTCGGGCCACCTTCTCCCGCAAGGGGAGAAGGGACAAAGCACTTCAAGCTATCGGAGCCTTCCATGAGCAAGCCTTACACCCGCCTCAACAAAGATGACGTCGCCGTCCTGCTGGTCGATCACCAGACCGGCCTGCTGTCGCTGGTCCGCGATATTGACCCGGACAAGTTCAAGAACAACGTGCTGGCACTGGCCGACATCGCCAACTACTTCAAGCTTCCCACCATCCTCACCACCAGCTTTGAGAACGGCCCGAACGGTCCGCTGGTGCCTGAGCTGAAGGCGCTGTTCCCGGATGCGCCGTATATCGCCCGCCCCGGCCAGATCAATGCCTGGGACAACGAAGACTTCGTCAAGGCGGTCAAGGCTACCGGCAAGAAGCAGCTGCTGGTTGCCGGCGTGGTCACCGAGGTCTGCGTATCGTTCCCGGTGCTGTCGGCACTGGCCGAGGATTTCGAGGTGTTCGTCGTCGCCGATGCGTCCGGCACCTTCAACAGCATGACCCAGCAGGCTGCCTGGAGCCGCATGGAGCAGGCCGGCGCACAGCTGATGACCTGGTTCGGCGTGGCCTGCGAACTGCACCGTGACTGGCGCAACGACGTGGAAGGCCTGGGTGCATTGTTCTCCAACCACATCCCCGACTACCGCAATCTGATCACCAGCTACACCACGCTGACTGCCGGCAAGTAAGCCGCTGGCTAAGCACGAAGACGCCGCTTCGCCGCAAGCGGCGTCTTCGCATGAATACGCGGGCACTATCCGAAGGTCCAGTTCCGCGCATCGTCGCTGCCGCGTTACCGTCCCCGGGTTGCTTCCCCACGGTATCCGCCCCATGCAGCCCACCACCCAAGACACCGCCTCGGCGCGCTTTGCGATCCGCTGTGCGAATTTTGCCGAACGCTGGTTCCCCGACTCCTGGGTATTCGCCGCCCTTGCCCTGGCCGCCGTCTCGCTTGCGGCGCTGTCCATTGGCGCCGCGCCTACCGATACCGCCAAGGCCTTCGGTGACGGCTTCTGGAGCCTGATTCCCTTCACCATGCAGATGGCCTTTGTGGTGATCGGCGGTTATGTGGTTGCGTCTTCCGGCCCGGCCTCGCGCTTGATTGATCGGCTGGCCCGCGTACCCAAGAACGGCCGCAGCGCGGTCGCACTGGTCGCCATCGTGTCGATGACCGCATCGTTGTTGAACTGGGGCCTGAGCCTGGTGTTCGCCGGCCTGCTGGTGCGTGCATTGGCCCGCCGCAGCGAGCTGAAGATGGATTACCGCGCTGCTGGTGCGGCGGCGTATCTCGGCCTCGGTGCGGTATGGGCCCTGGGCCTTTCCTCCTCGGCCGCGCAGCTGCAGGCCAACCCGGCCAGCCTGCCGCCGTCGATCCTGTCGATCACCGGCGTCATCCCGTTCACCGAAACCATCTTCCTGTGGCAGTCCGGCGTACTGCTGGCCGCGTTGGTGGTGGTATCGCTGATCATTGCCTACGTCACCGCACCTGCCGCCAACTCGGCGCGCGATGCCGCTGATTGCGGCGTGGACGTCATGAGCGATGCGGCACCGATCAAGGCCAAGCCCACCCGCCCCGGCGAATGGCTGGAGCACAGCCCGCTGCTGATCCTGCTGCTGGTGGCGCTGGCTGCGGGTTGGTTGATCCACGAGTTCAGCACCAAGCCGGCGATCCAGGCGATCTCCGGCCTGAACACCTACAACCTGCTGTTCCTGATGGCTGGCGCGTTGCTGCACTGGCGCCCGCGCAGCTTCCTCGATGCGGTCTCGCGCGCCGTCCCGTCCACCACCGGCGTGCTGATCCAGTTCCCGCTGTACGGCTCCATCGCCGCCATCATGACCACGGTCAACGGCAGCGAAGGCCATAGCGTGGCCCACATCATCTCCACCTTCTTCACCCAGATCGCCAGCCACGACACCTACGCGCTGCTGATGGGCAGCTACTCGGCGGTGCTGGGCTTCTTCATCCCCTCCGGCGGCGGCAAGTGGATCATCGAAGCCCCGTACGTGATGCAGGTGGCCAATGAACTGCATTACCACCTCGGCTGGTCGGTTCAGATCTACAACGCCGCCGAAGCCCTGCCCAACCTGATCAACCCGTTCTACATGCTGCCGCTGCTGGGCGTACTCGGCCTGAAGGCCCGCGACCTGATCGGCTTCACCTTCGTGCAGCTGCTGGTGCATACCCCGCTGGTGCTGCTGCTGTTGTGGGCGCTGGGTGCAACCCTGGCCTATACGCCCCCGGTAATGCCCTGAAGAAAAAGAGGCCACGCAAGCGCGTGGCCTCTTTGCTTGTGTCGTGCCGAGCCATGCTCGGCAACAACCCCACCCAGCAAGCGCCCCCAGAACCAACATCTACTTCCCAGCCACCTCATCACGCCCGGGTATCGGCGTCTCCGTGCCCAACGCTTCCATCACATACAGGCGCTTCACCAGTACAAAGATCACCACCGTCATCGGCGCGGCCAGGATCACCCCCGGCAGGCCGAACAGCGCGCCAATGCCGAACAGCGAGATCAGCAACAGCGCCGGCGGCAGATCCACCGCCCGCTGCTGGATCAGCGGCTGCAGCACATGGCCTTCAATCTGCTGCATCACCACGAACACCGCCAACGCACCCAGCGCCACCTGCGGGCTCACCGTGAAGCCCAACAGCACCGCCGGTATGGCCGCCAGGATCGGCCCGATGATGGGCACGAAATCCAGCAACGCGGTGATGATGCCCAGCCCGAACGCCACCGGCACGCCCAGCGCCCACAGGCCCAGGCCGGTCAGGGTTCCCACCACCACCATCGCCAGCAGCTGCCCACCCAGCCACGCCTGCAACGCCTTGCCGCTGGCATCGAAGGCATCGCCCATCAGCGCGCGCCGGTCCTTGGGAAACAGCTTCAAGGTGCCCTCGCGGTAAACCGGGGGCTGTGCGGCCAGGTAGATGCCGCCCACCACCATCAGCACCATGTCGGTCAGGTTGCCCGAGGCCGACATCGCCAGCGCCCCGGCCTTGGCCGCCAGCCCGCTCATGCCCGCATGCAACTGATCGATGCCCTGCTTGGCCATCGGCCCCACCGGACTGGCGTCCAGCCAATCCTTGAAATGCGCCCAGGCCTGCGGCAGCGATTGCTTCAGCGACTCCATCTCGCCAGCCACCTGCGCACCGAACATCCACATCAGCAGCGCGAAGCCCAGCACCAGCAGCACCAGCACCACGCCCAGCGCAATGCCATCGGACAAGCGGGTGAAGCGCGTGACCAGGCGCACCAGCGAATGCAGCAGCACCGCCACCACCACCGCGCCGAAGATCACCAGCACCAGGTCCGACAACTGCCAGACCAGCACCGCCAGCCCGACCAGGGCCAGCGTGACCAGTACCCGCGCCGCATAGGGCCGCAATGAAGAACGCGTTTCCATGGTGCATCCCTTCCGGCGACAGGCCGGTGATGGGGGCACGGTAAAGAATCGTTGGCGTGCTGGCTGTGATGACGCCAACAGGCCAACGTTTGTCCGCGAGCGGAAAACCGTTGTACGACACCCGAGTTGCACATACTGAGCACACGTGCAGTTCTCCAGTCCCATCACCAACCACGCCCGGTGAAGTCAGTGACCGACAGCCATGTTCAAACCAGCAAGTTCCTGAGCTGTATCCTGCGTCACGAGCCGCACGCCATCGGGCTTTGCCTGGACGATCAAGGCTGGGCACCGATCGATCTGCTGATTGAGAAAGCGCGCATTGCGGGGCATGCCCTGGATATTGCGGTGATCCATGAAGTGGTGACTGGAACCGGCAATGAGAAGAAGCGCTTCGCCCTTTCCGCAGACGGCACACACATCCGTGCGGTACAAGGCCACTCCACCACCTCGGTAAGTATCGTGCGCGAAGCACGGCAGCCACCGGGTACGTTGTATCACGGCACGGCACGGCGTTTTCTTGCAGCAATTCTGGTCGAGGGGCTGCGGCCGGGCCAACGCCATCAGGTACATCTGTCCGCGAACGAAACCACCGCACTGGAAGTAGGTCGACGTCATGGTGAGCCAGTACTACTCAGGATCGATGCCCGGAAAATACATGCCGAAGGACTCTGTTTCTTCCAGGCAGAGAACGGTGTCTGGTTGACTGAACATGTCCCGGCCATCTTTCTGGCGCAGTGATTGCCGCCAGCGGTGACTTCCTGCCCATTGCGCACCCGCCCCAAGCACGCCACCCTGCGCCCAGCCACCTCCGGAGCCGGCCATGCTGTCCACCGCACTACGCGTGCTTGTCGTTGGAATGCTCTGCCTTGCCGGCAGCGCCGTGGCGGCGCCACCGGATGCGGCCACCCTGCAGGCCATCGAGGCCACCGCCTACGACTACATGGACGGCCAGCTGGAGGGCGATGTCGCGCGGGTGACGCGCGCCCTGCACCCGGATCTGGCCAAGCGCAACATCGTTGCCAATCCCAATGAAACCCTGGGACTGGGACGAATGAGCGCCGATGAGCTGATCCGCTTTACCCGCCAGGGCGCGCTGAAGACCCCGCGCGCGCAGTGGCAGCGCACGGTGACGGTGCTGCAGGTGGACGAGGACATCGCTACCGTGCGGCTGGAGAGCCCGTGGTTCATCGATCATCTGCAGATGGGCCGGTTTGATGGCCGCTGGGTGATCGTCAATGCGCTGTGGCATCGGAAGGTGCGGGGCGGTTGAGGCTTGGGGGCTTGGGCTTTGGGGACTACGAGCGAGGAGCGTCCCCCACCCCAATCCCTCCCCCGTAAACGGGAGAGGGGCTCTACTTTGGCGGGTATTTTTTGTAACGGATACTGAACGCAGCCGGAAAACCCCGTTATCGTATGTGGCTTCCAACGCAGCCCCCCGCGCCCGCCATGAGCCAGACCGAAGTCGCGCATTCCACTTCCGATCACAGTGCCTGCGAGAACTGCCAGGCCACACTGCAGGGCCACTACTGCCACCACTGCGGGCAGTCGGCGCATAACCCGCTGAAGAACTTCGGGCATGCCATCGAGGAAGTATTCGAGTCCTTCTGGCACCTGGACGGGCGCATCTTCCGCACCCTGCGTGACCTGCTGATGCCGGGCCGGATTGCCGTCAATTTCCTCAATGGCCAGCGCGTGGGCTATGTACAGCCGCTGCGGCTGTTCGTCATCCTTACCCTGTTCACCTTCTTCGTCGGCAAGCTGACCCTGCACACCAATGCCGATACGCTGATCAAGTCGAACTCTTCCGCCTTTGCCAGTGCCCAGACCGCCGAGCAGGTGGAGACGTTGCGGGCGCGCCAGGTGGCCGAGCTGGAACGCGAACTGGGCAGCTCGGCGGGCGCCAGTACAGGCTTTGCCATCGGCATGGCGGCGGTCAACACCGCCGCCGCGCAGCGTCTTGCCGAGCTGGCAAAGCAGGGGAAGATCAGCGACGGCAAGGACACGTCCTCGGCCCTGGATCGCGCCGGCAACGCGGCCACCCGCGCCAGTGCGGGCCGCACCGGCCAGTTGTTCAACCAGGACATCAATGGCAAACCCTGGGACCCGGAAACCAATCCTGTTGTGCTCAATGGCTGGCCCGGCTTCGCCAACAAATGGCTCAACCACCGCCTGGACAACGCCAACAACAACATCGCGCGCATGAGCGGCAACGGCGACCTGTTCGTGCAGGCCGTGCTCACGGCATTGCCCGGTGCGCTGTTCTTCCTGATGCCGGTGTTTGCGCTGGTGCTGCGCATCGCCTACGTCCGCCGGCCGATGGGCTACCTGGAACATCTGGTGGTGGCGCTGTACAGCCACTGCTGGCTGATGCTGGTACTGCTGGCCACTTTCCTGGTCGCCGCCATCAGCGGCGCCATCGCCAATCCCGTGATCAATGCGATCAGCGATTGGTTGTACGCGCTGCTGTGGCTGGGCGTGCCGGTCTACCTGTTCTGGATGCAGCAGCGTGTCTACGGCGGCAACCCGATCCTGACCTTGCTGCGCTACAGCTTCATCGGCTTCATCTACTTCTTCCTGGTCACCTTCGTGGTGATGTACGCGGTACTGGCCGGCGTCTCGGCGTGAGCCCGGTTTGAAGCTCACTTGAGCAAAGCCTGATCAGCCCATGTAGCCCGGGTAAGCGCAGCGCACCCGGGGCTGTTCGTGCGTGGCAGGAAGAATCGCGTGTGGCCTGCTTCCCGGGTGCGCTGCGCTTACCCGGGCTACGGCAATCAAACCCCCGGCTTATCGATCCTGCATCCAGGCCTTGCGCGCCGCCTCGGCGTGGAAGCTCCAGGCCACAAAACGGCTCTGCTTGTTGCCCTGGGCCATGGCTACCTCGCGCACTTCCACTGCGCCGATCTTGGCCAACTGCTTGTGGATATCGGCCAGGTGCTCGCTCTTGGCCACCAACGAGCTGAACCACAGCACCTGCCGCTGGATGCCCGCACTCTCGCGGATCATCCGCCGCAGGAACGAGGCCTCGCCGCCAGTACACCACAGCTCGTTGGCCTGGCCACCGAAGTTCAGCGCCGGGACCCTGGCCGTTGGTGCAGGCGCGCCGCCCAGGTTACGCAGCTTGCGCTGGCTGCCCTGCGCCGCCTCCTTGGCCGAGGCATGGAACGGCGGATTGCACAAGGTCAGCTCGAAACGTTCATGGGCCTGCAGCAGGCCGGCGAACAGATTGCCGCGTGCGTGCTGCTGGCGCAGTTCGATGAGAGATTGCAGCCCGTTGACCTGCACATTGGCCGCTGCCGACTGCAGCGCGCCGGCATCGATATCGCTGCCAAGGAAGCGCCAGCCATATTCGGCCTGCCCGAGCAGCGGGTAGATGCAGTTGGCACCCACGCCGACGTCCAGCGCGCGCATGCCGGGCCCACGTGGAATCACCCCGTCGTTGTCCGCCGCCAACAGATCGGCCAGGCCATGCAGATAGTCCACCCGCCCCGGCACGGGCGGGCACAGGTAACCATCGGGGATGTCCCAATGCCGGATGCCGTAATCGCTGGCAAGCAGGGCGCGGTTGAGCTCGCGCACCGCAGCGGGATCGCTGAAATCGATGCTCTGCGTGCCGGCCGGGGTGTGGATCAGGTGCCGGCGCAGTGCCGGGTTGGACGCCACCAGGCGTGACAGGTCGTAGCGGCCCTGGTGGCGGTTGCGTGGATGCAATGCAGTGGCCGGCGTTGCCTTGGCTGCAGGGCGCCGCTGTGGTGGGCGTTGGTACGGGGAATTCATGCGCGTATTAGACGCCATGCACACGGCCGTGCGCAGCATCCTGGTTCCTCGCAACGCTGCGACGGCGGGCCCGGTGCCCGGCAACCACGAAGGTCAACGACCGTCACCTGCCTGCGTGCAGTCTTGCTGCGCACAGAATGCGGCCGCGCGCGCCTGCTGCTCGGCGCTCAGCTCCGGCGGTGGCCGCGCGATGGCGGACTGGATCTGATCGGGGCCGCCGGTGAGCTTGTTCAGGCCCTGCCCGGCCTTCAACAGGCCGTAGGCGATGCCCATCATCACGTAGCCGCCACTCATGCCCACCTGCTCGGGCGAGGGTGGCTCGCTCCAGTTCTTGCTGAAACGGTTGGGCACAGCCTGCACCGGGTTCTTGAACCGGTACAGATTCAGCGGTTGATCGTCCTCCGGCTTGAGCGCGCGCACTTCGCCCAAGGTGGTGACCGGGCCGTCCACCGGCGGTGGGGCGGGCTCGGCCGGCGCCTGCCCGCTGGCTTCCCCGTCCGCCTGCGGCAGCTGCTGTGCCTGCGCATTGCCCGCCAACAGGAGGATCATCACGGCCACCCCTGGCCATCGTCGTGCTGCCACCACCGTCTTCCTCCACCCGCGGCTGAAGGCAGCAGGATACGAACCCGACCTTCAGGTTTTGTTGCTGCCGCCTGACTGCCATGCGCGCCGCTGTGATACCGGGTGTGCGCTCAAGCGCGTACACGGGGGCATGGGGACATGGGCCGCAGTCCCCACGCGGCCCGGCAGGTGAATCGGCGCAACGCGGTCCGTACCGGCCCAACCTGCCGTGGTGTCTCACCACGTGAGACACCGATGTGCTTCCATTGTGTCCTTTGATCGGCAGTCCGTGCATGGCGTTTTCCCTCGCTCCCCGCACCGAAGCCAGCGAACGGGCGCTGGCAACCACCGATGGCCTGCCCTCGCGTGACGGCTCGTTGCTCGGCCAGCGCCTGGCCCGGCGCTACAAGGACCGGGTCACCGGCAGTTTCACCATTCCGGGCCGCGAAGGCAGCTATGCGCCGATTCCCGATGACGTGCCCGAGGCGCTGAAGGCCGCGCTGAAAGCACGCGGCATCGAGCAGCTGTATTCGCACCAGGCCGAGGCATGGGATGCCAGCCAGCGCGGCGAGCATGTCGCCATCGTCACGCCTACCGCCTCCGGCAAATCGCTGTGCTACACCTTGCCGGTGGTCAGCGCGGCGATGCAGGGCAATGCCAAGGCCTTGTACCTGTTCCCGACCAAGGCGCTGGCGCAGGACCAGGTGGCCGAGCTGCTGGAGCTCAACCGCACCGGTGACCTCGGCGTCAAGGCGTTCACCTTCGATGGCGATACCCCCGGCGATGCGCGCCAGGCGATCCGCCTGCACGGCGATATCGTGGTCAGCAACCCCGACATGCTGCACCAGGCCATCCTGCCGCACCACACCAAGTGGGCGCAGTTCTTCGAGAACCTGCGCTATGTGGTGATCGACGAGATCCACACCTATCGCGGCGTGTTCGGCAGCCA
>NZ_DLJW01000093.1:0-28776 GCF_002477705.1 Stenotrophomonas sp. UBA7606
GGATGCTGTCGTCGCCGAGGATCTTGCGGGTTTCCCAGACCAGCTTCATTTCTTCCTTGGTGAAGCCGTTGTCCAGGAACTCATCGATATGCGGGATCAGGTTGAAGGCGATCTGCATCGGGAACTTCTTCGGCTCGATCTCCTGGAAGCCCAGCAGCTGCGCGGTCTGCTTGCCCAGCTCTTCCATGCCGGTCTGGCCAGCGCCGGACACCGACTGGTAGGTGGCGATGTTGATGCGCTCGATGCCGTACTCGCGGTGGATCGGCGCCAGCACCGGCATCAGCTGCATGGTCGAGCAGTTCGGGTTGGCGATGATGCCGCGCGGACGGTTCCTGGCCGCCTCCGGGTTGACCTCGGACACCACCAGCGGCACGTCGTCGTCGTAACGGAAGGTCGACGAGTTGTCGATCACCACCGCGCCAGCAGCGGCGAACTTGGGCGCGAATTCCTTGGAGATACCGCCACCGGCCGAGAACAGCGCAATCTCGACGCCAGCCGGGTCGAACGTGGCCAGGTCCTGGATGGTGATCTTGTCGCCTTCAAAGTCGACCTGCTGGCCGGCCGAACGCTCGGAGGCAAGCAGGGTCAGCTTGCTGATCGGGAAATTGCGCTCGGCCAGGATGGCCAGCATGGTCTGGCCGACAGCGCCGGTGGCGCCAACAACGGCTACGTGGAAACGACGGGCTTCATTGCTCATGGGGATACTCGAAAGATAGGAGGGGGTAGACACACATCGAGCCAGGTTCGGGGAACCTCCAGCGCACGGCCACGGAGGCTCCCTATCGTTTTTTATCGCCGATTTTTTTGCCGGCCACGCACAGACGCGCAGTGCCGCTGGTCAGCAGTTCGGCATTGAGGGCATTGGCCGGCTGGCCGGCATCGGCACCGATGCCCAGGCCGGCCAGCAGGTTGTCGACCGCCAGCTGCACCATCGCCCGGCGCGTTGCCAGCGAGGCGCTGCCGATATGCGGGGTCAGCACGATATTGCGCAGCGCCAGCAGCTCCGGGCGCACATCGGGTTCGTTCTCGTATACATCCAGTGCCGCCGACGCCAGCCGGCCATTGGCCAGCGCCTCGGCCAGCGCCAGCTCATCGACGATGCCACCACGGGCGATGTTCACCAGCGTCGCGCTGGGCTTCATCCTGGCCAGCGCGGCGGCATTGATGAGGTGATGGTTCTGCGCGGTATACGGCAGCACCAGCACCAGGTGATCGACGCTGGCAAGCAGCGTATCGAAATCGACGTAGCGGGCACCGACCGCCTGCTCCTGCTCGGCCGGCAGCTGCGAACGGTTGTGGTACAGCACCTTCATGCCGAAGCCGTGGTGACCACGGCGGGCAATGGCCTGGCCGATCCGGCCCATGCCCAGGATGCCCAGCGTGCTGCCGTGCAGGTCGGCGCCGAGCATGGTGGTGAACGACCACTGCCCCCACTGGCCCTCGCGCAGCCAGCGGTCGGACTCGACGATACGGCGTGCCGCCGCCATCAGCAGCGAAAAACCAAGATCGGCGGTGGTTTCGGTGAGAACGTCAGGGGTATTGCTGGCGACGATGCCGGCCGCGCTCAGGGCGGCAACATCCAGGTTGTTATAGCCAACGCCGACATTGGCGATCATCTTCAACGCTGGCGCGTTGGCGACTTCCGCCGCACCGATGCGGTCGTTGAGGGTAACCAGGGCGCCGTCGACCTCGGCCAACCGGGCCGCGATTTCAGCGCCGCTGTGGGCACTCACCTGCGCGGTGGCAACCACGTCGCAGTACGCCGCCAGCTGCGCGACGGTATCGTTGAACAGGGGCTGCGATACCCAGACGCGGGGCCGCCGATCAGCCATCGAGCTGACCGGGAATACGCGGGCTCATGTCACCGACATCGCCGCACTGGGCACGATGGCGCATGGCCTGGTCCATCAGCACCAGTGCCAGCATCGCCTCGGCGATGGGGGTGGCACGGATGCCGACGCAGGGGTCGTGGCGACCGGTGGTGATGACCTCCACCGCATTGCCGGCCGTATCCACCGTGGCACCGGGCAGGCGCAGGCTGGAGGTCGGCTTGAGCACCATGGCCGCGACAATCTGCTGGCCAGTGGAAATACCGCCGAGGATGCCGCCGGCATGGTTGGACTGGAAACCCTGCGGGGTGATCAGGTCACGGTGTTCGGTGCCCTTCTGCGCGGCACTGGCGAAGCCGTCGCCAATCTCCACGCCCTTGACCGCATTGATGCTCATCAGCGCCGCGGCGATATCGCCATCGAGCTTGCCGTAGATCGGCTCGCCCCAGCCCGGCGGCACGCCATCGGCAACCACGGTGACGCGCGCACCGACCGAATCACCGGACTTGCGCAGCGCATCCATATAGGCCTCCAGCGCCGGCACCTGATTGGCGTCGGGCCAGAAGAAGGGATTGTCTTCGACTGCGTTCCAGTCAAAGCCGGCCGGGGTGATCTCGCCCAGCTGCGACAGATAGCCGCGCACGCTGACGCCGAAACGCTGCAGCAGCCACTTCTTGGCGATGACGCCAGCGGCCACGCGCATGGTGGTTTCGCGCGCCGAAGAGCGGCCACCGCCACGCGGGTCACGGATGCCGTACTTCTGCCAGTAGCTGTAGTCGGCATGGCCCGGGCGGAACTGCTGGGCGATGTTGCTGTAGTCCTTGCTGCGCTGGTCGGTGTTGCGGATCAGCAGGGCGATCGGCGTACCAGTGGTGCGGCCTTCATAGACCCCGGACAGGATCTCGACCTCGTCGGCCTCCCGGCGTGCCGAGGTATGGCGGCTCTTGCCGGTGGCCCGGCGCTGCAGATCGTGGGCAAATTCCTCGGGCGTGATCTCCAGACCGGGAGGACACCCATCGATCACGCAGCCGATCGCCGGCCCGTGGGATTCACCGAAGGTGGTAACGCGGAGGAGTTGTCCGAAGGTATTCAATGCCGTTGTGCTCTTGC
The DNA here is from genome assembly GCF_002477705.1 of Stenotrophomonas sp. UBA7606. Taxonomy (NCBI): domain Bacteria; kingdom Pseudomonadati; phylum Pseudomonadota; class Gammaproteobacteria; order Lysobacterales; family Lysobacteraceae; genus Stenotrophomonas; species Stenotrophomonas sp. UBA7606. The sequence goes on from NZ_DLJW01000093.1 coordinate 2,940, forward strand.
GGTTGCTCTTGCGGTTGCTCTTGCGGTTGCTCTTGCGGTTGCTTTGATGCCGTCATTCCCGCGAAGGCGGGAATCGCTCTTGCTCTTGCTCTTGCTCTTGCTATTGATTGTGCTCTTGCCTCACGCCAGCCAAGCAAAGGCCGTAGCCAGAGCCAGAGCCAAAGCGATTCCCGCCTTCGCGGGAATGACGACCTTGAAAGCAAGGGCTCGAAGCCAAAGCCAACACCAAAAGCAAAACCAAAACCAAAACCAAAACACTACCCAACTATCTCATCCCACAAATCCCGCCACTCGGGATTCACCTCTTCCACCAACCGCAACTTCCACTCCCGGTTCCACTTCTTCAGCTGCTTCTCGCGAAGAATCGCCGCTTCCATGCACCCGTGAAGCTCGTACCAGACCAGCTTGTCCACGTTGTAGCGCTTGGTAAAACCCTCAACCACATGCTGCCGGTGTTGCCAGGTCCGCGCCACCAGGTTGCTGGTGACGCCGATGTAGAGCGTGCCGTGTTTCTTCGATGCCAGAAGATAGACGGCGGGTTGTTTCATTCACTCTCGCTCAAGAGCCAGAGCGATCCCCGCCTTCGCGGGGATGACGAGCCAAAACAGGAGCAGAGCGCATCACGCCCGCGCAGCTGCCAACTCGGCGATGCGTGCATGGTGCGCACGCAGCTCAGCCGCTTCGACCGCGAAGATGCCCATCTGCCCGACCTTGAACTCGATCCATGACATGAACACCTCCGGCAGCAGCTTGATCAGGTGCTGTTCGGAATCGCCCACTTCGCAGATCAGCAAGCCGTCTTCGGTCAGATGGTCCGGCGCATCGCGCAGGATCTTCAGCACCAGGTCCAGACCGTCGTCGCCGGCGCGCAGGGCCAGGTCCGGCTCGTGCTGGTATTCCTTGGGCAGCGCGTCGGTCTCGTCATTGGTGACGTACGGCGGGTTGGTTACGATCAGGTCGTAGACGCGCCCCTGCAGGCCGGCGAACAGGTCGCTCTTGACCAGCTCCACGTTGTGGGCGAGCAGGCGTTCCTTGTTCTCCACCGCCAGCGACAGCGCGGCGTCATTGACGTCACTGCCATCCACCTGCCAGTTGGGGTAGTAATGGCCCATGGCGATGGCGATGCAGCCGGAGCCGGTACACAGGTCCAGCGCGCGATTGACGTCACGGCCAGCCAGCCACGGCTCGAAGCCATTGAGGATCAGCTCGGCGATCGGCGAGCGCGGCACCAGCGCACGGTCATCGCTCTTGAAGCTCAGGCCGGCAAACCAGGCCTCGCCGGTCAGGTAGGCGGCCGGCAGGCGTTCATCGATGCGGCGCTGGAACAGCGCCAGCACCTGCTGCCGCTCCTCCAGCAGCAACCGCGCCGTGCCATAGGCCGGGCCCAGGTCCGGCGGCAGGTGCAGGCTGTGCAGGGTCAGCTGGGTGGCCTCGTCCAAGGCGTTGTCGTAACTGTGGCCGAAGCTCAGCCCGGCAGCATTGAAACGGCTTGCGCCGTAGCGGATCAGATCGACGATCGTATGGAGTTCAGCGGCCGCTTCGGCAGTCATGGCAATACGGAAATACTTGAAAGGTCTGCGATTATAGGCATCCGACCGGTATATTGACTGCCCAGTTGCAGCCGAAACTTCGGCTTTGGCACCAAAAGGCAGCCAAACGCCGGCCAAACCACCGGGATGTACGCCTGCAATCCCCTACACTCCCGTATCCCGCCCACGGCGGACGCCCTGTCCTGCCGCCGTACCCGAACGGAAGCCCGCGCGCATGTTCAATCGAAACACCGGCATCATCCTGGCCATTGCCCTGGCCGCCGGCCTCGGCCTGCTGTTGGCGCAGAAGGTCTTTGGCCCCTCCAACAAGGGCAGCGAGGGCACCAGCAGCATCCTGTTCTATGGCACCCCGCGTACCCTGCCGGAGTTCGACCTGGCCCAATCCGATGGCACCCGCCTGATCCCCGGCGAGCTGCGCGGCCACTGGACCCTGGTATTCCTGGGCTTCACCTCCTGCCCGGACGTGTGCCCGACCACCCTGACCGAACTGGCCCAGGCCCAGAAACAATGGGAAACCATCCCCGACAGCCTGCGCCCGCGCGTGGTGCTGGTGTCGGTGGACCCCGAGCGTGACACCCCGACGCGACTGGGCGAGTACGCCCACGCCTTCCACAAGGACACGCTTGCAGCCACCGCCGACGTGCCCTCGCTGGAGCGTTTTGCCACCTCGCTGGGCATGGTGTTCCAGAAGGCCCCGGGCAAGCACTTCGAGCAGAACCCGGACGACTACAGCATGGACCACTCTGCCAGCATCGCCGTGCTCGACCCGCAGGGCCGGCTGGCCGGCCTGATGCGCCCCCCGTTCAACCCGCAGGCCATTGCCAGCGACCTGATCAAGCTCACCGAGAAATCCGCACCATGAGTCTGGTTACACGCCTCACCTATGTATTGCCGCACCGCCTGCTGTCGTCGATCGCCCGCTCGCTGGCCTATTCGCAGAACCGGCGCATCTCGCGCTGGCTGATCGACACGGTGACCGCCAAGTTCAACGTCAACCTGGCCGAAGCCGCCAACCCGGACCCGCGCAGCTACCCCAGCTTCAATGCCTTCTTCACCCGTGCCCTGAAACCGGGCGCACGCGTGCCCGCTGCCGATCCGCGCACCCTGACCATGCCTGCCGACGGCCGCATCAGCCAGCTGGGACCGATCGAGGAAGGCCGCATTTTCCAGGCCAAGGGCCAGTCGTTCACCGCCGCCGAGCTGCTGGGCGATGCCGCCGATGCGGTGCCGTTCAACAATGGCCTGTATGCCACCGTGTACCTGTCGCCGCGCGACTACCACCGCGTGCACATGGCCTGGACCGGCACCCTGCGCGAAACCGTGCATGTGCCCGGCCGGCTGTTCAGCGTCGGCACCGATGCGGTGGCCAATGTGCCACGCCTGTTTGCCCGCAATGAGCGCCTGGTCTGCCATTTCGACACCGATTTCGGGCCGATGGTGCAGGTGATGGTCGGTGCACTGCTGGTCAGTGGTGTGGAAACGGTATGGAGCGGCGAGGAAATCCCCGCCTATGGCGACCGCATCACCCGCAAGGACTGGCGTGGCAAGGGCATCACCCTGGAGCGTTTTGCCGAAATGGCGCGTTTCAATTACGGATCGACCGTGATCGTGCTGCTGCCGCCGGGCGTCGCCGATTTTGATCCGGCCCTCAAAGCCGAGAGCCCGGTGCAGCTGGGCCAGGCACTGGCGAAGCTGCGCTGAGGGGGCAACGGCAGCAACGGCGTCAAGCCGCGACGCCCAGGATGCCGCAGGAAGTGCGTAGTACCGGCACCTGCGGCGGCATGAGCCAATACCGAAATGGAAAAGGGCGCCTTGTGGCGCCCTTTCTGCTTCAGCGATCGCAGCCCTCCAACCGCAGCGTCTGGCCTTGTCGCAATGCATAGGCAGGGGCGCGCAGGCCGTTGGCACGGGCCAATGCCGGCACGTCACACTGGAAGCGGCTGGCGATACGGCCCAGGGTGTCGCCCTTGGCAACCTTGTAGGTACGCACCGCCGGGCGGCGTGCCGGCGCCGCCGGGCGCGGCGCCGCAACCGGGGCAACCACCGGGGAGGCGGCCTGCGCTGCCTGCATCGCCTGTACGTCGCCCACGGCCACGCTGCCGGTGAAGGTCGCCGCCGAGGGCCGCTTGATCGCCGCGTTCAGGTCGGCGGTGATCAGCGCGCGGGCCAGATCGGCACGCGGGCCGCTGACGCAATAGCGGTTGTACAGGCCGGCAATGCGGGTGGTGGCGTTGATGGTGGTGCCGGCCGGAATCCAGCCGTCAGCCTCATAACGCGGATTGAGGTTGCGCAGCGCGCGCATGTAACCGTCACGGGTACCAGTGCTGCCCAGGCAGATGGTCAGTTCGTAGATGGTGGTGGACTTGGCCAGGCGGATCGTCGCCGGCTGCGCGTTGACCTTGGGAAACTCCACGCCGTACTGCTGCGGGTGCAGGAAAATCCAGGCCGCGGCAATCACCATCGGCACATAATCCTTGGTCTCGCCCGGGAACTGGTTGTACGAGGAGTCCGTCCAGAAGCTCTGGCCACCGGTCTCGCGGTAGATGCGGGCGGCACGGCCCTCGCCCCCGTTGTAGGCGGCCAAGGCATATTCGATGTTCTTGTTGAGCCCGCGCATGCGCTCGTTCATGTAGGCCGCACTGGCCTCTGCCGCACTACGGGGATCAAAACGGGTGTCGAAGCCGGTGCCGTCCGGGCCCAGGCCAAAACGACGGCCGGTGGCTGGCATGAACTGCATCAGCCCCGCAGCCCCCACCCGCGAGGAGGCATGTACGCGTCCATTGGATTCCTTGGCCATGATGCCGAACAACATGGCTTCCGGCAGCCCGCCCTTCTCCCACTCGGGCCACATCACCGCACGCAGGTTCATGTAGTTCTCGTAGCTGGTCAGCAGCGCCGGGCGCATGTCGGTCAGCCAGCGGCGGATGCCGGCCTGGATGGCCGGGTTGTATTCCACCATGTCGTCGAACGCATGCCGGTGGTCATTGAGCAGGGCCGCCGCACGCGCCGCTTCAGGCACGTCGGCCACCAGCGGGGCGATATGGTCGGGGTCTGCCTCCAGCGGGCCGACATCCTCGTCGCCCTGCTCCGCGCCGGCGTTGTCGGACTGCGCCTTGAGCAGGCGCTTGTAGGTGCTGAGCAGAGCACTGACCTGGCAGCCCTTCTGCGCGATGCAGGCGCTGATCACGTCCTCCATGTCTTCCAGCGCCGCGTTGCCCTCGGCCGTGCCCTTGGGGTCGGCGTTGTTGACCAGCACCAGCGCATCGGAATAACGCTTCTCCGCGGCGGCCATGCGTGCCTCGATCGCCTGCACCCTGGCGGTGTCACGCGCCGACAGCGCCTGCGCCGCCGGGACCACGGCCAACAAACCGGCTGCCACCAGCAGCGGCAACGGACGAACTGCAAACAGGGAAACGGGCATCAGGGGCACAACTGGCGAAAGGTTAGGCAGGGTAGCCGCCGGACTCACCCGGGGGCAACATTGCCACCGCGCCGATACAGTGGGCCGTTAGAATCCCCCCCTTCATTCATCAATGAGTGCCTCCATGGACCCGATCCTGCTCGGCAAAGGCGTCACCGACGACATCGCCGTCACCCTGCTCCCGCGTTTCGGCAACCGCCACGGTCTGGTGGCCGGTGCTACCGGTACCGGCAAGACGGTGACCCTGATGACGCTGGCCGAGGGCTTTTCGCGACTGGGCGTGCCGGTGTTCCTGGCCGATGTGAAGGGCGATGTGGCCGGCCTGGCTGTGGCCGGCGACGGGGGCGAAAAGCTGGCCCAGCGCGCGGCCGAGATCGGCGTGGACGGCTATGCGCCGGCCGCCAGCCCGGTGGTGTTCTGGGACCTGTACGGCAAGCTCGGCCACCCGGTGCGCACCACGGTCAGCGAGATGGGCCCCACCCTGCTCTCGCGCATCCTCGAACTCAACGACACCCAGGCCGGCGTACTCGACATCGTCTTCAAGCTGGCCGACGACCGCGGCCTGCTGCTGCTTGACCTGGACGACCTGCGCGCCCTGCTCGGCCTGGTGGCCGAGGAGCGCAAGGACATCTCCACCGAGTACGGGCTGGTCAGCGCGCAGTCGGTGGCCGCCATCCAGCGCTCGCTGCTGCGCCTGTCGCAGGACGGCGGCGAAGCCTTCTTTGGTGAGCCGGCGCTGGAACTGGCCGACATCATGCGGGTCAACCACGACGGCCGGGGCGTGGTCGGCATCCTCGCCGCGGCCCAGTTGATCCTCAAACCGCGCCTGTATTCCACCTTCCTGCTGTGGCTGCTGTCCGAGCTGTTCGAGCAACTGCCGGAAGTGGGCGACCTGGAAAAGCCCAAGCTGGTCTTCATCTTCGACGAGGCGCACCTGCTGTTCGACGACGCGCCGGCGGCGCTGGTGCAGCGCATCGAGCAGGTGGTGCGCCTGATCCGCTCCAAGGGCGTGGGTGTGTACTTCTGCTCGCAGTTCCCGGACGACGTGCCGGCCAATATCCTTGGCCAGCTCGGCAACCGGGTGCAGCATGCGCTGCGCGCCTTCACCCCGCGCGACCAGAAGGCAGTCAAGACGGCGGCCGAAACCTTCGTGCAGAACCCCAAGCTCGACGTGGTGGCGACCCTGTCGCAGTTGGGCACCGGCGAGGCGCTGGTGTCCACGCTGCAGGACAAGGGCATTCCCTCGCCGGTGCAGAAGACCCTGATCGCGCCGCCGCGCTGCCGGATGGGCTCGATCACCGATGCCGAGCGCGCCCAGGTGCGTGCCGGCAGCCCGGTCGGCACCCGCTATGACAACGCCATCAACCGTGAGTCGGCCGCCGAACTGCTGGCCCAGCGCGCGGAGAAGGCCGCCGAACAGGCGCAGGCGCCAGCCGCACGCAGCCGCCAGCAGGACGAGGCACAGGAAGGCGGTTTCAGCCAGAGCATCAAGGACGCCATCTTCGGCACCAAGCGCCGCCAAGGGATGATCGAGACCATGGCCAAGCAGACCACGCGCACCGTCGGCACCAAGCTGGGCAACCAGATCGTGCGCGGCATCCTTGGCAGCATCTTCGGCGGCAAGCGCTGAGCATGCGCAGCAGCGCTCCCCATGGCGCGGGCACCGGCTTGCTGTTGGCAATGCTGATGGTTGGCTGCACGCCGGCGCAGCCAACCGTGGAACCGTCTGCAGCAGCGGCAACGACGCAGGCCGAGGCGCTGGCGGAGGGCGTGGGCAACGAAAGCCAGGCGACCACCGTCCGGTCCGCTCTTACGCCTGCGTACGTCGCCACAACTCCGGCTGCACTGCAGGGCACCTATAGCGTGGGCGGCGTGGGAACCCGCACCCTGGAACTCAAACCCAATGGCCGTTACGCGCTCAAGGGCGGCGCGGTCTGGGATCTGGTGGAAAGCACCTGGGCGCTGGAACAAGGCGGCACCCACCTGCGCCTGCGCCGCGATCACCGGCAGAGCGAAGATCTGCTGTTTGGTGTGGAATCTGCCGATGTACTGGTATTGCTGAACGCCGATGGCAGCCCCACCTCCCTGCGCAGCACCCTTGATCGAGTGAAGAAGTGAGCCGCTGGCGTCCCCCTGCAGAAAAAAGCACCGCCCTGATCACCGCACAGGGCCACGCCCGGCTCAAGGCCGAGCTGGATGAGCTGTGGCGGCAGCGACGGCCGGAAGTGGTCAAGGCGCTGGCCGCCGCAGCTGCCGAAGGCGACCGCTCGGAAAACGCCGAGTACACCTACCGCAAGAAGCAGCTGGGCGAGATCGACCGCCGCGTGCGCTACCTCAGCAAGCGGCTGGAAGCCCTGCGTGTGGTCGACACCACGCCCAGCGACCCGGAAGCCGTGTTCTTCGGCGCGACAGTGGAGCTGGAGAACGTCGACTCCGGACAGACCGTCATCTACCGGATCGTCGGTCCCGACGAAACCGATGCGCCGGCGGGCTGGATCAGCATCGATTCGCCGCTGGCACGGGCGCTGCTCAAGAAGCGCATCGATGACGCGTTCGCGGTGGAGCTGCCCGGCGGCCTGACCCGCTTCGCGATCCTCGACGTCAGCTACGACAGCAACTGAGCGGCGGCGGATAGCAGCGCCCGTCACGCAGCGGGCGGAAATAATCGCGCTGCTGGAAGAAGGCAGCGTCCTGCGCGGCATGCCAACCGGGGATGCCGGCCAAGGGCAGCGGCCGCAGTTCGGAAGGATCGCTCAGCACTGTCCCGTGCGCGATGGCCCCGGCAACCGCCGTGACGCTGTGCGCATCATCCTCGGCGAGCACCACCACCGCCTTGCCCACCTGCAACCGCCCCGGCAGCAGCGCCTGCTCCAGCAAGGCGTGGCCAATGACTGCGGACACGGCGATATCACCGCGTTGCCAGGCCGTCGTGTTGAACAGGCTGGACCAGTCGTGCCGGTCCCAGGCAGCCAGCAAGCCGGCATCTCGCAGCCGCACGATCACCCCTGTCTCATCGAACTGGGTCAGCGCCGCCTGCGCGCGATTGCGTTGACTTGGCCCCATCACTGCGATGTGCCAGCACTGCTGCGCATTGAGCGCACGTTTGATCGCGGGGTGGCGTGCCCACACCAGTGCGTTGAACAGGTCATGCCAGTTCTGCGCGCGGGTGGCGATACGGCCCTGCGCAATTCGCTGTTCGTAGTGCAAGCCGTCATCCAGCAGCGCGTCGTCCTGGGTCACGAAGCACTTTTCCTGCACGCGCAATAGCGCATTCAACACATCGATGCCGGGCCAATCGTCCGAATGCATCAATGCTTCAAAATCGTGGAAGTCCGCAAACAGCGGATGATCAAAGCAGCGCGGATCCACCTGCCCGCGCAATGGCGCTATAAAACGACGCCGGCCCACGCCGGCATCGCTTGCGACCGGTGCTGTGGTCACAGCACCTTGAGGTCGAACGGTGCAGCCTTGGCTTCGATGAGCGCATCGCCGAACAGATCGTGCTCGTCGCTGTCGGTGATCTCGACGTTGACGAAGTCGCCAACGCGCAGCTTGGCTTCATCGGCATTCTGGATATGCACCAGACCATCGATTTCGGGCGCATCGGCCTTGGAGCGGGCAACGGCGATGCCGTCTTCGATGGCATCGACCAGGCATTGCTGCACGCTGCCGATCTTGGCTTCGAGCTTGGCGGCGGAAATGGCGGCCTGTTTTTCCATGAAACGGGCCAGACGCTCCTGCTTCACTTCCTCCGGCACCGGATCCGGCAGTTGGTTGGCCGTTGCACCTTCCACCGGCGAATAGGCGAACGCACCGACGCGGTCGAGCTGGGCGGTGTCCAGGAATTCCAGCAACTGCTCGAACTCGGCATCGGTCTCGCCCGGGAAGCCGACGATGAAGGTGGAGCGCACGGTGATGTCCGGCGCGATCTCGCGCCAGCGCAGCACCCGCTCCAGGGTCTTGTCGACCGCACCCGGGCGCTTCATCAGCTTGAGGATGCGCGGGCTGGCGTGCTGGAACGGGATGTCCAGGTACGGCAGGATCTTGCCCTCGGCCATCAGCGGCACCACGTCGTCGACGTGCGGGTACGGATAGACATAGTGCAGGCGGGTCCAGGCATCGAGCTCGGACAGGCCTTCGCACAGCGCCTTCATCCGCGTAGCGTATTCCTTGCCGCGCCAGGTGCCCGGCGCGTATTTGCGGTCCACGCCATAGGCCGAGGTGTCCTGCGACACCACCAGCAGCTCGCGCACGCCCCCCTTGACCAGGCGCTCGGCCTCACGCAGCACCTCGTCGACCGGCCGCGACACCAGGTCGCCACGCATCGAGGGAATGATGCAGAAGCTGCAACGGTGGTTGCAGCCTTCGGAAATCTTCAGATAGGCGTAATGGCGCGGGGTCAGCTTGATGCCGTAGTCCGGCACCAGGTCCACGAACGGATCGTGCTTGGGGGGCAGCGCGGCATGCACCGCCTCCATCACCGTGGTGTAGTCCTGCGGACCGGATACTGACAGCACGTCCGGGTAATGCTCGCGGATCATTTCGCCCTTCTTGCCCAGGCAGCCGGTGACGATAACCTTGCCGTTCTCGTTCATCGCCTCGCCGATCGCGTCCAGCGATTCGGCCACGGCCGAGTCGATGAAGCCGCAGGTATTGACCACCACCACGTCGGCCGAGTCGTAGGACGGCACGATGCTATAGCCCTCCACCCGCAGTTGGGTGAGGATGCGCTCGGAATCGACTAGGGCTTTCGGGCAGCCAAGGCTGACGAAGCCGACTTTGGGGTTCAGCTGGGACATGATCTGGAAATCCTGGGGCCGGGCCGGAATGGCAGCGGGGCCGGAAAGCCGGGCAGTATACCGGGCCGAAGGCGCGGCGCCCTGCGGCTGGCTTAATAGGCGCTGGGGTTGATAATCAATCAACCGCAGCAATGCCCTGCTTAAGCCCCTCTCCCGCTTGCGGGGTGAAAGAGGGGCGCTTACGAACCACCGGTTCGTGCCCTGTTGAACGCCCTTGCGCCAGCGCAAGGGCCGGGGCGCGGAGCGGAGCGGGGGGGGTGAGGGGGAAGCTTCTGGCAAGCAGACCCGCCGCTTTAAGAGCTCCCCTCATCCGCCCCTGCGGGGCACCTTCTCCCGCAGGCGGGAGAAGAAACACCGCCTTTCGCCGTATCAATCCGGAGTCTCCCCCATGCCCAACTGGATCACCCTCCCCACCCCACTCGGCCCGGTCCGCGCCTGGCAGGACCTGCCTTCCGGCAACCCTCGCGCCGGCCTGGTGGTCATACAGGAAATCTTCGGCGCCAATGCGCATATCCGCCATGTCGCCGAGCAGTACGCCGGCGAGGGCTATGCGGTGTTGGCGCCCTCCTTCTTCGACCTGATCGAACCGGACCTGCAGCTGGACTATGACGCGGACGGCGTCAGCCGCGGCAAGGCGCTGGTCGACGAGCTGGGCGTGGACCGCGCGGTAACCGTGGTCGAAGCCGCCGCCGCCGTGCTGGCGCCCTATGGCAAGGTCGGCACGGTCGGCTACTGCTGGGGCGGCACCATCGCCATGTTGGCCGCGCAACGGCTGGGCCTGCCCTCGGCCAGTTACTACGGCGCACGCAACGTACCGTTCCTGGATGCAGCGTTCAAAGCCCCGGCGATCTTCCACTTTGGCGACCAGGACGCCTCGATTCCGGCCGCCGCCGTTGCAGCGCACCGTGAAAAGCAACCCGACTTGCCTGTATATGTCTATCCAGCCGACCACGCCTTCAACCGCGAGGTCGGCATGCACTACCACCCAGCCAGCGCCAACCTGGCGCGCGAACGCACCTTGGCCTTCTTCAGCGAGAACCTGCGATGACCGAAGCTGTGACGTCCGATTTCGTACTTGACACCCGCCTTGCCGCCGACAGCGTGCTGATTGCCGATGGCCCCCTGTCGCAGATCCGCTTGATGAACGACGACCGCTTCCCCTGGGTCGTGCTGGTACCGCGCGTACCGGATGCGAGCGAGTGGATCGACCTGGACGGCGCCCAGCAACGCCTGCTGCTGGCTGAGATCAACCAGATTTCGCAGCACCTGAAGCAGAAGCCCAACGTCACCAAGATCAATATCGGTGCGCTCGGCAACATCGTGCGCCAACTGCACGTGCACCTGATCGGTCGCCACGAGGGTGACGCCGCTTGGCCGGGACCGGTATGGGGCAGCGGCAAGGCACAGCGCTTTGATGCCGATGTACTGGCCGAGCGTGTCGAAATCTGGCGCCAGCGGCTACGATAAGCGCCTACTCACTTACGGAACCCGCAAGCCGATGCGCTCCAATCTGATCGCCGCCCTGATTCTGATCATCGTCGGCCTGTTCTTCCTGGCCAAGAACCTTGGCTGGATCAACGGCAACATCGGCGCCATGCTGGCCACCTGGTGGCCCGCCATCCTGGTGGCCGTCGGCATTGGCATGCTGTTCGGACGCGGCAAGTAAGCCGCTCCGCCGGGATTTGCACAAAAAAAGGCGCCTGACGGCGCCTTTTTCTTTCCCGCCAGGGCGCACTCAGGTGCGCGGCAGGGTCACCCCGGTCTGGCCCTGGTACTTGCCACCGCGGTCCTTGTACGAGGTTTCGCAGATATCGTCCTTGTCGGCCTGGAAGAACAGCATCTGTGCCACACCTTCGTTGGCGTAGATGCGGGCCGGCAGCGGCGTGGTGTTGGAGAACTCCAGCGTCACATGGCCTTCCCACTCCGGCTCCAGCGGGGTGACATTGACGATGATGCCGCAGCGCGCGTAGGTACTCTTGCCCAGGCACACCACCAGGGTGTCACGCGGGATACGGAAGAACTCCACCGTACGCGCCAGCGCAAAGGAGTTCGGCGGGATGATGCATTCATCCGCCTCGATATCGACAAAGCTCTTCGGATCGAAGTGCTTGGGGTCAACGATGGTCGAGTTGATGTTGGTGAACACCTTGAACTCACGCGAGCAACGCACGTCGTAGCCGTAGCTGGAGGTGCCATAGCTGACGATGCGCTGGCCGTCGACCTGCTTGACCTGGCCGGCCTCGTACGGCTCGATCATGCCGTGCTGCTCTGACATGCGGCGGATCCAGCGGTCGCTCTTGATACTCATTCATTGGTCCTGGTTGGGGCGCCGGGGCGGTGCCGCGGCCGGGGGTGATGGATTCTAGCCCAGCTGGGGCAGCGGCCGCAGGGCGCCATACCGGCCGCCACCGACAACCACCCGCCCGGCTCAGAGCAGCGAGGAGACGATGGGAATGCTGGCCCGCGGCCGCTTTGCCAGCTCCTCGGCCAGGCGTTGCGCCGCCGCCAGATAGGCCTGGGCCGCCGCCGACTGCGGTTGTGCCACCACGATCGGTGCACCCACGTCCCCCTGTTCACGGATGGCGATATCCAGCGGCAGCGAGCCCAGCAGCGGCACGCCGTACTGCTCGGCCATGCGCTGTCCGCCGCCCTCGCCGAACAGATGCTCGACATGGCCGCAGTTGCTGCAGGTATGCACGGCCATGTTCTCGACGATGCCCAGCACCGGCACCTCGACTTTTTCGAACATGTTCAAGGCCTTGCGCGCGTCCAGCGTGGCAATGTCCTGAGGCGTGGTGACGATGACCGCGCCGGCCACCGGGATCTTCTGCGACAGGGTCAGCTGGATGTCGCCGGTGCCCGGCGGCAGGTCGATCAACAGGAAGTCCAGGTCATCCCACAGGGTGTCGTTGAACAGCTGGGTCAAGGCCGAGGTCGCCATCGGCCCGCGCCAGATCATCGGCGAGTCCGGCTCGATCAGGAAGCCGATCGACATGGCTTCCACCCCGAATGCCCGCAGTGGCTCGATGCTCTTGTTGTCCGGGCTTTCCGGGCGCCCGCTCAGCCCCAGCATGGCCGGCACGCTGGGGCCGTAGATATCGGCGTCCAGTACGCCGACCCTGGCACCCAGCGCTTTCAACGCCAAGGCCAGATTCACCGCCGTGGTGGACTTGCCCACCCCGCCCTTGCCCGAGCCAACCGCAATGACATTGCGGATACGCGGATGAGGCGACAGCCCCTTCTGCACTTTGTGGGCACCGCCCAGCGGAATCGACCGACTCACGTACAACCTCTGCATTTTTCCAAGCGCGAACTATAGCGCGAGCTGTCGTTCGCGCTTCAAATGCACGCTGTCAAGGGCGTCCGTCGATTCGATATACATCTTTTGCGGACTCGATGTACCCGCATTGATGAACAAGGACCCAAGCATTGAAATCGCGGGTAAAGCCACCGTAAATCGCAAGCAGGCACATGCCGGGGTCCTACGTACCACGAAACACCACACCCTAAGGCGCCTACTGATCGCAACAGCCAATGTCCACCTCGGGGATATCCACCCTCAACAGGCTGTCAATCAGGCACTTACCGGCTAGAACACCGCCTTGCGGCCAGCAATTGCCACCCACCAATTTGACCCGCAAGCCCAAAGCACCCCAACTTCCTGAGGCTGCACGCCCCACAGCAGGCGCAAAAAAACTCTCCATACGCTTACGTACCCAGACAAGTGCGATACCTGATCTGCACCCCTCGCTACTGACCTCGAAACAACACCCAATGTAGGTAAGAACGCTGCCGATCACTGGAAATTATGCAAATTCGAGCAAAAACCTTTGCCAATCACCAACTAGATGTTGGCACTTTTCGCGATTGATGACCATGGCATGAACAGTTGACGCCAAAGATTAACCATGTGTTAATCGGAGTACATCGGCACTGTAACGATTGCATCTGCAACAAAACACGCAACTCCAAGACTGCCCGACCACGCTGCCGATCAAGGGGGCAAGTTTTGGCTTCTTATCCAAGGGGAAACAAATGACTTATCGGAACTCGCTCAGCCGCAATCCGCTGAGCTATGCATTGGCCTCTGCACTTGCATTCACCTCGGCTGCACCGGCTTTTGCACAGGAAGCTGCGGAACAGAAGACCAATCCACCCGCCTCGGCAGCAACAACCGACCTGGACAGGGTTTCGGTTGTCGGTTCGCGAATCAAGCGCGTTGATGTCGAAGGCCCCGCTCCGGTTACCGTGATCACGCGTGCCGACATCGACCGCGAGGGTTTCCAGACCGTCGGCGACATGCTTCAGACTCTGTCCCAGAACACCAGCGCCTCTTTCACCGGTGACCTTGCCGTGAGTGGCTTTACCCCCAACGCACAGGTCGTCAATTTGCGTAACCTCGGCCCGGGTTACACGCTTACCTTGATCAATGGCCGGCGTCCCGCCCAGTACCCGCAGCCCTACAATCGCGACAACAACGTCGTCAACGTCAAAGCCATTCCAATGGCCATCGTTGAACGTATGGAAGTGCTGACCGGTGGCGCCTCGGCGATTTATGGTTCCGATGCGGTTGCAGGCGTGGTCAACATCGTTCTGCGCGAAAACTTCGACGGCAATGAACTGCGCGGAACCGCCGGCACCACCCAAGAGGGTGGCGGCGACAGCATCAACCTCGAGTACACCGGCGGCCGCTCCGGTGACCGTTGGAGCACGACCTTCGCGCTGCAGTATGGTGAGAACGAGCCCGTATTCGGAACCCAGCGCGACTTCATGGCTGATACCCGCAACAATCCTTGGGGTCTGACACTCCAGCCATCGCTGTCGCTCGTCGCCATCAGTGCAGCCGGTCTGGCTGGGCCTGCCGGCCACAACATTCTCGAACTGACGCCAGAACAATGCGCAGCATTTGGATATGCCCCCGGTAACTCCCCCACCCGTGGTGACTGGTGCGGCTCCTACACCCAGGATGGTTCGCGCAGCATCTGGAATAAGAACAGCTTCTACTCCGGTTACATCAGCGGCAAGTACGACTTCAACGACAATATCGAAGGCTTCTCCAGCCTGACGTACTACGAGGCGGACTCCAAGGCCAGCTCTGGCACTGAATTCTGGGGGACGGGCGGTAGCCCGTTTACGCCGGCTGGCGTGTTCTACGACCCCAACTTTGGCGACCTGTTGCAGTTGCAGCGCGTGTTCAATCCTTTCGAACTCGGTGGTAACGAGGCAGCCTCGACGCTGTACAGCGAGAAGACCTGGGACATCACCCTGGGTGCACGCGGCACTTTTGCCGATCGCTTCGATTGGGAAGTCTATGCAGCCCACTCCGAGTACAGCTACAAGTCCAACACCCCGCGTCTGTTGGCTAAAGCCGTCCATGACTACTTCCTGGGCGACCAGCTCGGAACGATTTCCGGCTATCCGATCTATGAGCTCAACATGGATCGTTACACCTCGCCGATTACTCCGGATATTTATCGTTCCTTCTCCACCCGCGTGATCAATAAGGGCGAAACATCCTCGTCCACCTTGAACTTCAACTTCTCCGGCGACCTGTTTGAACTGCCAGCTGGCCCACTCGGCTTCGCCGGTGTTATCGAAGGCGTCCGTCAGGCAACGACACTTGAGAGTGATCCTCGCACCAATCCGCTGCGCCCGATCGATGAGCAAACCGTCTACAACCTCGTAAGCTCGGGCCGCACCGACGGCGAGCGTGATCGCTATGCTATCGGCGCGGAGTTCCGCGTTCCGATCTTCGACAGCCTGAGTGCGAATTTGGCTGCTCGCTGGGATAAGTACGACGATATCACCGCGGTTGATGACGCCGTCACCTACAACTTGGGTCTCGAGTGGCGTCCGTTCAGCAACCTGCTGGTGCGTGGCACCTACGCGACCAGCTTCAAGGCGCCTGACATGCAGCTGGTCTACGCCGAGGGTGCTGCATCGTATGCATCGATTCTGGACGAATACTCCTGCCGGTCGGGCTTGGGTCTTGGTCAGCCGCTTGATGCAAACGGCAACCCGATCCCGCGCCGTACGGCCGACTGTAATGTCAGTGGTGATCGCACCATCTACCAGGCCCAGAGCACCATTGCCGGCAACCCTGGCCTGAAGGAAGAAGAAGGCAAGTCGATCAGTGCAGGCTTTGTCTGGGACATCATTGATGGCATGTCGCTGTCGGTGGATTACTGGCGTATCAAGCTGGAAGATGCAGCTTCCCAGTTGGATTCCTCATACCTGCTCGAAACCGAAGCAGCATGCCGACTGGGCTCCTATGAGGATCCCAGCAAGCCAGCGCCCAGCGCCAGCATCTGCAACAACGTGCTTTCGCTGATCACCCGCACAAGCGCCCCAGGCACCACTCTGGACGGTCGTGTCGAGCGCATCAACCAAGCCTATGTTAATACCGCGTTGCGCGACATCAGTGGCATCGACAGCACCTTCCGCTATCGCTTGATCACTGATCGCTGGGGCACCTTCCGCTTCGAGAACAGCTACTCGCTCAACCTTACGAACAAGTACAAGGAACTGCAGGAAGACCCGCTCGTCGATTACCGTGATATGAGGCCGATCGTGTTCTATCCCGAGCGCAGCCGTCTGCGTGCTACCGCAAGCTGGGAGTACAACGACTGGACGACAACCTTGTATGCCAGCCGCATGGGTTCGGCTTGGACCAAGCGCGCAACCACGCCCAATCAGTGCTACACCGGCGTGAACAGCGGCATCTGCTGGGGCCGCCGACTAGCTCCGTTCATCCTCTGGAACGCGTCTGTTGCCAAGGACTTCGGCCCCAATGTCACCGCTCAGTTCACGGTGGTCAACGCGTTCAACAAGCAGTACCGCAATGACCCGGGTAACAACACCTATCCGTACTTTGATCCATACATTGGCGCCGATCCGCTGGGCCGTCGGTTCTACATGAGCGTTTCGTACAAGTTCTGATGAACTCGAGAGCCCGGCACACCGCCGGGCTCTCTTTGCGGGTGGACCACAGATCAGATCGAAATACAGGAGCAAGGACTAGACCCCATGGATTATCTGAAATCCGCAGTACTCGCGGCAGCTCTACTGACAACCAACACCGCCTTCGCAGACGCACAGCCATCCGTCAAGGATTTTGTTGGGCATCCCGCTTATGGCACTGCACGCATATCCCCGACCGGCAGCTACCTAGCTGTCACCGTCGACAATGGCGATCAGGACATTCTGACGATCCTCCGCGCCAGCGACCTCAAACCAATGAAGGTCGTACAGCTCCCCGACAAGAAGAGTGTTGGGCAGTTTGTCTGGATTTCACCCGAACGTCTGATGTTCAACTCGGTCAAGAAACTGGGCGGGTACGCACAGCCATTCGCCCTTGGCGAATGGTATGCCGTCAACGCTGACGGCACCCAATCCGTCCCGGTGATCTTCCGTGGTACACGCGATGCCACGCAACGCGGAAAGACAGTCGGCTCGGAGTCGTATTCCTTGCTGGACACTCTCAAGGGTGATGACCGAAACGTGATCATGCAGGCCCGCTACCCGCGATCGAGCGAAGGCGCAGGCACCGAGGTCGTCCGCGTAGACACAATAAGTGGCAGACGCACATCGCTGGGACGAGCACCAAAATCAAACTGTTCCATCGCACTGGATGCGGACAAAGCTCCGCGTTTCGCCGTGTGCTCGTCGACGCGTGACGAGTCTGGTGAATACGATGAACGTACAGAGCTGTATCGCCGTGATGGCCAGAACTGGACCTTGGTCAATGCTTCTGCAACCGACGGAAAGCATCTTTCGGTAGAACGCACCTCCGATAACGGCACCGTTTTCGCTTGGCAGGATGACGGCAAGGCTCCCGCCGCCCTAGGCACACTTGACACTGCCAACGGCGATTTTAAACAGCTCTTCGTCGATCCAATCGCCGAGGTATCCCAGCTGATATGGTCGACAGATCGCAACAGCATCATTGGTGCTGTCACCGAGGCCGGCGCTCCAAAAGTCACCCTGATTGATGAAACCAATCCAGATGCGGAACTCTACGCATCGCTGGCAAATGCTTTTGCAGGTCAGAAGGTAGATTTTTCAAGCTATACCGATGACGGCAACCAGATCCTGGTTTCCGTGTACAGCGATAGCAATCCCGGGGAGCTGTATTTGTTCGACCGCGGAACCGGCAAAGCTCGTTTTCTGATGTCGCGCATGGCGCATCTAAACAAGGACAAGATGGCCACCACCAGGCCCTTCTCTTTCAATGCCCGCGATGGTCGTCTGATCCATGCGTTCCTGACGCTGCCCAACGGCTCTGATGGCAAGAACCTGCCGCTTATCGTGAACCCCCACGGCGGCCCGATCGGCCCGCGGGACAACTGGGGTTTCAACCCGGAAGCACAGCTGTTTGCCAGCCGTGGCTATGCCACCTTGCAGATCAACTATCGCGGCTCCGGCGGCTACGGCAAAGGCTTCCAGGACGCTGGTCATCAGCAATGGGGCCAAGGCATCCAGAACGACATCCTTGACGCTACGCATTGGGTCATCAATCAAGGCTACGCAAACAGGGACAGAATCTGCATTTATGGCGGCAGTTTCGGCGGTTACTCCTCGCTGATGGCACCTATTCGTGAACCCGGCTTGTTCAAGTGCACCTTCGGCTATGTGGGGGTCTATGACGTCGACATGATGTTCAAGAAAGGAGATATTCCACAAAGCGATTTCGGCCAGAGGTACCTACGACGCACCCATGGAACGGACACCGCGCAATGGGCGCAGAACTCCCCGGCAAGGCGCGCAGCAGAAGTTAAAATACCGGTATATCTTGCGGCCGGTGCACGCGACGTCCGCACGCCCCCCGAACAGACCGAGTTGATGAACAAGGCTTTGATCGAAGCGGGCAACAAACCCGAAGGCATGATCATCCAGCCCGGCGAGATGCATGGCTTCTACGGCGAGGAGGCTCGCATCAATCTGTACACCGAAATGCTCAACTTCTTCCAGCGTCACATTGGCGACGGTACCGTTACCGTCGGCGAGGCCAGGAATGCCTCGGGAACCAAGTAAAAGGAGCCCGTCACGCCGGTAGTTTCAACACATCCGGTGGCAAAAAGGTGGCAAGGAGGAGGGAGCCCCCTTCTTCTTGCCAACTGTCTTTCTGCGTTGGCTCACCGGCCCGGCTAGAATCCACCAAGCACACCTGCACGGAAAAGCAACAGGGATTCGAATGAACAAAAGAACCGCACAAGTTGCCATCCTTACTGTCACATTGACACTCATGGCTCCCGCGATAGGAGGAGGCGCTACTCCGCATCCGGACCCAACTATCGATCCGGTGATGGTCACTTCCGGCTTCCTCAGCGGTCATCCGGATTTGCGGTTCAGACTACTCGCACTGCAAAAAAGAAGCGAAGGGAAGCAGACTGCTGCTTTCGAGTTTTTCATGCGCGCCGCGTACTACGGCGACAAGCCCTCGGCTGGAATGGTTGCTGAAATGTTATGGGACGGCACGGGGACACCTCAGGACCGGGCACAGGCATACGCATGGATGGATCTTGCGGCAGAACGCGGGTATGAAGGCTTTCTAGACCTTCGCGAACGCTACTGGGCAAAACTCGATGAAGCCGATCGAGAGCGTGCCATCGTTGTTGGACAGGACATCTATGCTCGCTACGGTGACGCTGCAGCTCTTCCACGAATCGCCAGAGCGTTGCGCTTTGAAAAGCGTCGGATGACGGGCAGCCGAACTGGATTCACTGGCAATCTGCGTATCGTGGTACCTGCACCAGGTGGCGGTACTGAAGAAATCGATGGCTCCAAATTTTATGATGAGCGCTACTGGGATCCCGTTCAGTACCAACAATGGCACGATGCCATCTGGCGCAAACCGCGTGTTGCCAGAGTTGACATCGGCGAGGTAAGGCAGCTGCCCCAGCCCGATTTGAATACACGCATTCCACAGGTCGACCCCATTCCGGATGATCCCGGGCAGGAGCTCCCACCCACCGATGAAATGCCGCTTCTGAATGGGAACCCAATTCGCCCCTGACACATGAAAGCTCCCTGCTTTCACGTAAGGGGCTTGTCAGAGAATGCAATCGAGACTGTTCATCAATAACAAGGGAATGCAGCAAATTCTTAATCTGCCTGAATTGCCTGCGCAGCATTGTGGCCAGGCGCCCCCGTTACCCCTCCACCTGGATGCGTCCCGGAGCCGCAAAGATACAACCCAGGCAGCGCCCCCCTGTAATTGGCCTGACCCAGCATCGGCCGCGCACTGAACAACTGGTTCAAGCTCAACGCGCCGTGGAAGATGTCGCCACCAATCAAGCCGAAGGTCCGCTCAAGATCCAACGGACTCATGATCTGCCTGCCGAGCACCGAAGTGGCAAAACCCGGTGCATGCTTTTCGACGGTGGCGATCATCAGATCCGCGACTTCTTCGCGATGATCATCCCAGCTGCGTCCATCCGGCAGCTGCGGGGCAACGTGCTGGCAGAACAGGCTGGCCACATGCTGCCCCGGCGGTGCCAGCGAGTCGTCCAGGGTACTGGGGATCAGCATCTCGACCACAGGCTCGCGCGACCAGCCATGGCGGCGCGCATCCACATAGGCCTGATCCATATAGTCCAGGCTGGGCGCGATGATGATGCCGGCGGTCAGGTGATCGCCCTGCCCCGGCAATACGCTGAACTCAGGCAGCCGTGACAAGGCGACATTCATCCGGAACGTGCCGGAGCCGCAGCGCCAGTTGGCCATGCGCTCACGCGTGGCCGCCGGCACCTCGGCCGGGTCCAACAATCGCTCGTACAGCAGCTTCGGGTTGACGTTGGCGACGATGGCGCTGCCGCGCAGCACCTCGCCACCGGCCAGCGCAACCCCCACGGCGCGACCGTGCTCGACCACCACCTTGTCCACCGCGGCATCGGTGCGTATCTCCGCGCCGGCTTCGCGGGCGGCCCGGGCCATGGCTTGGGTGATGGCGCCCATGCCGCCGATGGCATGCCCCCAGGCACCTTTGATGCCATTGCTTTCACCAAACACGTGATGCAGCAGCACGTAGGCGGTACCCGGCGCATATGGGCTGGCGTAGTTGCCGACGATGCCATCGAAGCCAAACAAGGCCTTGATCGGCGCGCTCTCAAACCAACGGTCCAGGTACTCGGCGGCGGAGATCGTGAACAGATCCATCAATTCCTGCTGCAGGCCTGGATCCAGACGCTGCAGCTGTCGGCCGAGTTGCCCTGCCTTCCAAAGTTCAGGCAAGGCACGCAGCCAACCGTTACCGCTGATATTGGGCGGCGCCTGCAGGGCCTGTGCGCGCAGCACATCAGCAAACAGCTCCAGGCGCTGCTCGTACTCGGGCAGGCGCGCGGCATCGCGTGCGGAAAAACGCGCGACCTGTTCTGCCGTGCGTCCGCCACCGGCCAATAGATAGTCACCATTGCCCAGCGGCAGGAAGTTGTTGAGCTTGCGCGGAACCACCTGTAGACCATGCCGCTCCAGTTCCAGCTCGGCAATCACCTTGGGCTGCAGCAGCGACACCGTATAAGAGGCCACCGAGTTGCGGAACCCGGGATGGAACTCCTCGGTGACCGCCGCGCCCCCAACCACGGACCGCCGCTCAAGCACCAGCACGCGCTTGCCGGCCTTGGCCAGATACGCCGCACACACCAGGCCGTTATGGCCGCCGCCGATCAGGATCGCATCCCACTGCTTGCTTGATGTCTTGGTCATTCCCGCTGTATAGCACCGGCGAGCGGCTGCCGCCCATAGGAAAGACCCGGGAGCGACCATGACCTTCTACACCCTTTCCTCATCGGTTTCAGGCGTATCTTCCTGCTTCGGTCCCGGCTTCGGGGCCTCACTCATGCTCTGAAATCGGCCTGGAGGCCTTTCCCGTGATCGTTCGCAAACCCCAGATTCTCCTGCTGTCGCTGGCCGTCGCCGCCGCGCTGACCGGTTGCCCCAAGCAGGAAGAGCAGTCCCCGCCCGCCGCCACCGCCGCTGCGCCGGCCGCCACCGAGCTGAAGCTGGACGAGTCCAAGCTGCCGGCCTACAACGCCTTCACCGCCGCCGACCTGGACCCGAGCAAGGACGCCTGTACCGATTTCGGCGGCTATGTGAATGACAAGTGGCTCACCGCCAACGAAATTCCCTCCGACCGCACCAGCTGGGGCGCCTTCACCATCCTCGACGAGCGTTCGGTGGCCGTGCAGCACCAGCTGGCCGAGCAGGCCGCGGCGATGAAGGACGCCACCGGCATCGAGAAGATCGTCGGTGACTTCTGGGCCTCGGGCATGGACGAAGCCAAGATCAACAGCCTGGGCATCACCCCGCTGAAGGCCGACCTGGCCGCCATCGACGGCCTGCAGGACAGCGCCGCACTGGCCGACTACCTGCGCAGCACTGCTGCCAAGGGCGAGAACTTCCTGTTCGGTTTCGGTCCGGAAGCGGACTTCAAGAACTCGACCATGAACATGGCCTACGCCAGCCAGGGCGGCCTGGGCCTGCCGGACACCACTTATTACACCGACGCCAGCAAGGCCGACAAGCTCAACGCCTACAAGGCCCACGTGGCCAAGGTGCTGGAGCTGAGCGGCGTGGCCGCGGCCGACGCCGCCAAGCAGGCCGAGGACGTGATCAAGTTCGAGACGCGCCTGGCCAAGGCCTCCAAGTCCAGCGTCGAGCTGTCGCGTGACGTCTCGCTGTACTACAACCCGGTCACCGTCGCCGATGCCGACAAGCTGACCCCGAACTTCAGCTGGACCGAGTTCTTCAAGGCCCAGGGCATCACCGCGCCGGAGAAATTCTCGCTGGCCATGCCCGCCTTCCACGCGGAAGTAAGCAAGATGCTGGCAGATACCGACCCGGCGGCCTGGCGCGCCTACCTGCGCTTCCACACCGTGGACGGTGCCGCACCGTACCTGAGCAATGAGTTCGTGCAGGAGAACTACGCGTTCTACGGCAAGGAACTGAACGGCCAGAAGGAAATCAAGCCGCGCTGGAAGCAGGTGCTGGGCACCATCGAGAACGATGCCGGCGATGCCTTCGGCCAGATGTACGTCAAGGTTGCCTTCTCGCCGGAAGCCAAGGCCAAGATGGAAGTGCTGGTCAAGAACCTGGCCGACGCACTGAAGGACCGCATCCAGAACCTGAGCTGGATGAGCGATGAGACCAAGGCCAAGGCCATCGCCAAGTGGGAGACCTTCACCCCGAAGATCGGCTACCCGGACAAGTGGCGTGACTGGTCGGGCCTGAGCACCACCCATGACGACTACCTGGGCAACGTGCGCGCGGCCAACGCCTTCAACTACAAGTGGGCGCTGGGCAAGATCGGCCAGCCGGTGGACAAGACCGAGTGGGGCATGACCCCGCAGACCGTCAATGCCTACTACAACCCGCTGCAGAACGAGATCGTGTTCCCCGCCGCCATCCTGCAGCCGCCGTTCTTTGACCCGAACGCCGACGACGCGCTGAACTACGGCGGCATCGGCGCGGTGATCGGCCACGAAATGACCCACGGTTACGACGACCAGGGCAGCCGCTTCGGGCCGACCGGCAACTTCGAGAACTGGTGGACCGAAGCTGACGCCAAGGGCTTCTCCGGCCTGACCGGCAAGCTGGTCAACCAGTTCAACGGGTACAAGGTGGGCGACCAGAAGGTCAACGGCTCGCTGACCCTGGGCGAGAACATCGCCGACCTGGGTGGCCTGGCCACTGCTTACGACGCCCTGCAGAAGGCCTCGGCCGGCAAGGAAGACGCCAAGGTTGACGGTTTCACCCGCGACCAGCGCTTCTTCTTCAACTGGGCTACCGTGTGGCGCACCAAGTACACCGCCGAGAATGCCAAGGTCCGCCTGGCCACCGACCCGCACGCCCCGGCGCAGTTCCGCGCCATGGGTGCGCCGTCGAACCTGCCGACCTTCGCTGCGGCGTTCCAGTGCAAGGCCGGTTCGCCGATGGTCCGTGCTGGCGACAAGCAGGTAGTGATCTGGTAACCACTGCCCCGCAGTGAGCACCGAAGAAGGCCCGGCAACGCCGGGCCTTCTTTTTTGCACGTTTGACGGCACTGGTGGCCCACATACGGGTAATCACCGCCCTCCTCCCCTGCCTGCGGGCACCACCGCAAGGATGCCGCGGCTCGTGGTGGCCCTGCAGAAAAGCCGGGATTGCCCTGTACCGGCAGAGCCGATTTCAAGGCAGGCAACTCACCGTATAACAAACCCACGCTCCGTTCCGCCGCAGTCGTTGACAGGGCTCATGCATCGCACGCCGCCCGGGTTTGGATGCGCCGCCCAAAACCGTGCCCCCGGCGGCGCCATTCCCGCGCCAGCTTGTTAAACTCCGCCCACTTTGTCCTTCTGCGGATATGCACCACATGCCAAACGTTCGCCCGCTTTCGCTCGCCCTGGCCTTCAGCCTGGTGGCAGCCCTGTCCTCGACCGACGCCCAGGCGGCCCGCAAGAAAGCGGCCCCGCGCGCACCGGCGGTAAGCGCGGCCTGTACGGATTTTTACGAGCTCAGCAACGCCGACTGGCTCAAGGCCAACCCGGTGCCGCAGACCGGCGCGGTCAGCTCGCTCAGCCTGTTGGCCAGCAATACCCGCAACCAGCAGCGTCAGCTGCTGGAGCGCGCGATGAGCGCCCCGCAGGGCAACGTGCAGAAGCTGCTGGGCGACTTCTGGGCCAGCGGCCTGGATGAAGCCGCGATCGAGGCCGACGGCTCCAAGCCCATCGCTCCGCTGCTGACCCGCATCAATGCCATCAAGAAGGCCAAGGACATCCCAGCCTCGATCGCCGCCCTGCACCAAGTGGGCATCCCGGTGGCATTCAACTTTGCCCCGGATGTGGACCTGAAGGCGCTGGATCGCCATATCGGCTATTTCATGCAGGGCGGCACCGGTCTGCCTGACCCGGCCTTCTATACCCGCACCGATGCCGACACCGTCGCATTGATGGGCCGCTACCGCGCCTACGTGAAGCAGATCCTGGCGCTGACCGGCACCCCGGCTGCGCAGCTCGATGCCGAATCGGCGCTGGTCATCCAACTGGAAACCGAACTGGCGCGCAGCGCGCATTCGGTGGCCGACATCAACAACCCGTTCAACAACTACGCACCGGTCTCCACCCGCGACCTCAACAGCCGCTACCGCAACCTGCAGCTGGATGCCTTCCTGAGGGCTCAGGGCGTCAACGACGACCTGGTCTCGCTGGCCGACCCCAACCTGTTCCAGCAGCTCAATGGCATGGTCAGCCGCCTGCCGGCCAACCAGTGGAAGGCTTACCTGCGCTGGCGTGTGGGTGATGCGATGGCTCCCTACCTGTCCAAAGCCTACCGCGACGCCGAGTTCGAGTTCCGCGGCCGCGTGCTGCGTGGCCAGACCATCGCCCCGGCCCGCCCGGATGCAGTGCTGGACGCCATCAACGTGGCCGCCGGCCCGATGCTGGGCCACGAGTACGCCAATGCCTACGTCAGCCGTGACGCCCGCCGCCAGGCCGGCATCATGGTCGACCAGATCCGCGAAGCGCAGATTGCCGCGGTCAAGCGCAGCACCTGGCTCAGCGCCGAAGCCAAGAGCGAGGCCGAAGCCAAGCTGGCGGCGATGAAGATCGAGATCGGCACCCCGTTGCGCGACCTGGACTACACCGTGCAGCCGATGGGCCGTGGCAGCTTTGGTGGCAACATGCTGATCGCCTCCACCTGGCGCCATGCCCAGGAAATGAAGCGCATCGGCAAGGGCAATGCCGACCGTCGCTGGGACGTGCTGCCGCAACAGCCAGCCATCAGCTACGACATCGCGCAGAACCGCCTGATCGTCACCGCCGCCGCCCTGCAGGGCCCGATCTTTGCCGAAGCCGCCACCCCGGCCGAAAAGTTCGGCGCGTTCGGCGGCATGGTGGCACACGAAGTCAGCCGCGCCATCGACGTCAAGGGCGCCATGATCGACGCCAAGGGCGAGCTGCGCAGCTGGTGGACGCCGGCCGACAAGAGCGCCTGGACCCTGCTTGGCAACCGCGCCGTAGTGCAGTATGGCGGGCTGGCCTTCCCGGGCGTGAAGGACGCCAAGGTCAATGGCGAGCTGACCCGCGACGAGAACA
>NZ_DLJW01000093.1:28930-29106 GCF_002477705.1 Stenotrophomonas sp. UBA7606
CTGACCCGCGACGAGAACATGGCCGATATCTCCGGCGTCGAGATCGCCTGGGACGCCTTCAGCGCGGCGCAGGCCAATGCTGCGCCGGCCGACAAGCAGGCCTTCTTCAAGGGGTGGGCCGGCCTGTGGGCACAGCAGTTGTCACCGAACGAAGCGGTGCAGCGCCTGGCCTCGGA
>NZ_DLJW01000009.1:0-52687 GCF_002477705.1 Stenotrophomonas sp. UBA7606
GCTCTACATCTGAAGCCTCAGCCAAGCATGGCTCGGCTCTACATGTGAAGCAGAGCTCGGTTTTACCGATGCACGCTACCGATGCTCGCCGCCGGATAACGCAGGCCCGCCGCTGCATCCACCGGGAACACCGCGTCGATCCGCGCCAGGTCCTCGGCACTCAACACCACCTCCAGCGCGCCCAGGTTCTCTTCCAGGTACGGCAGACGCTTGGTGCCCGGAATCGGCACCAGGTCATCGCCCTGCGCCAATACCCAGGCCAAGGCCAACTGCCCCGGCGTCACACCCTTGTCGGCAGCAATCGCATTGACCTGCTCAACCAAAGCCAGATTCCTATCGAAGTTCTCGCCCTGGAAGCGCGGCGAGTTGCGGCGGTAATCGCCGTCCTCGAAATCGGCCGGGCTGCGGATCGCGCCGGTCAGGAAACCACGCCCCAGCGGCGAGTACGGCACGAAACCAATACCCAATTCACGCACCGTGGCCAGCACATCGTTCTGCTCCGGCTCGCGTGACCACAGCGAGTACTCGGTCTGCAGCGCGGTGATCGGATGCACCGCATGCGCGCGACGGATGGTTTCCGGCGCGGCCTCGGACAGACCCAGGTAACGCACCTTGCCCTGCTCGACCAGCCGCGCCATCGCCCCCACCGTGTCCTCGATCGGCACCTGCGGATCAACACGGTGCTGGTAGTACAGGTCGATGTGATCCACGCCAAGCCGCTGCAGGCTGGCCTCGCAGGCCGCCTGCACGTATTCCGGGCGACCATCGACACCGCGTGCCTGCGGATCATTGGCATCCAGCCGCACACCGAACTTGGTGGCTAGGAACACCTGCGCGCGACGGTCGGCAATCGCCTTGCCGACCAGCACTTCGTTGGTATGCGGGCCGTACATGTCGGCGGTATCCAGCAGCGTCACGCAGCGCTCCAGCGCGCGGTGGATCACCGCAATCGAGGCGGCGTCATCACCACGGCCGCCGTAGAACGCACTCATGCCCATGCAGCCCAGGCCAAGTGCGGAAACAACAGGACCATTGCGGCCCAGAACTCGGGTTTTCATCGGCGACTCCAACGGGGGAAAGGACGGAGGCAACTGTAGGCCCTCGCCACTATGTCAATAAAGGCGGATACTCTGCATTGACCATGAAGCCTGACTTCACAGTAGATCCCACCCTGTTGCCGGCCCTCGCGGCCTT
The DNA here is from genome assembly GCF_002477705.1 of Stenotrophomonas sp. UBA7606. Lineage (NCBI taxonomy): Bacteria > Pseudomonadati > Pseudomonadota > Gammaproteobacteria > Lysobacterales > Lysobacteraceae > Stenotrophomonas > Stenotrophomonas sp. UBA7606. The sequence goes on from NZ_DLJW01000009.1 coordinate 1,195, forward strand.
CGCCTGCGTGGCCAGGCATGCCAGCTTCCGCCAGGCAGCCATCGAACTGGCGGTTTCGCCGTCGGCGTTGTCGCAGACCATCCGCAACCTGGAGCGCCGGCTCGGCACCCGCCTGTTGCAACGAACCACCCGCCGGGTTGGCCTGACCGAGGCCGGCCAGCGCCTGTTGCTGGACACCGCGCCGGCGCTGGCCCGGATCGGCGAGGCGCTGCATGCGGTGGAGGCCAACCGTGATGTCGCCACCGGCCAGTTGCGCATCACCGCGCCGCGTTTCGCCATCGAGCACCTGCTGCTGCCACACCTGCCCGCTTTCCACGCCGCCTACCCACAGGTGGAAGTGGAACTGTCGATGCAGGCGGCACTGGTCGATGTAGTCGGCGAAGGCTTCGATGCCGGCATCCGCCTGGGCGAGGCGCTGGCCGATGGCATGATCGCGGTGCCGCTGGGGCCGCCCATGCGCTGGACGGTGGTCGCCGCCCCGGAATACCTGCAGCGGCATGGCACGCCGCAAACGCCTGAAGCCTTGATCGGCCATGCCTGCATCCGTCACCGCAACAGCAATGGCCGGGTGATGCCCTGGGAGTTCAGCCGTGATCACCGCGACTTCACCCTCGATGTCAGCGGGCCTCTGCTGCTCAACGACAGCACGCTGGCCTTGCAGGCAGCGCGCGACGGACTTGGCCTGCTGCAGGTATTCGAAGCCATCGCCCGCGCCGACATCGACGCGGGTCGCGTGCAAGGACTGCTCGATGACTGGCAACCGCCCTATCCCGGCTTCCATCTCTATTACCCCTCGCGCGAACAACTGGCACCCAAGCTGCGCGTGTTCCTCGATTTCATGCGCGCGGCCAATGCCGCAGGCTGATCCCTGCACACTTGCAGACGGTTCGCGCTTGCCTGCATCGCCACGGCACCGCAAGCTGACAGCCTGATCCCCGCGAGTCCCCGCTTCCGGCATGCGCCGCCTCGACCGTCACCTAGGCCAGCTCTGGGCCCACGAAAAAGCCAGCTACGGGTTGCGCGTGTTCATCGCCCTCACCGCCGCCATCGCTTATGGCTGGTACGACGGCCACATCGAAGCCATCCCCGGCCTGTTCCTGGGCATCATCGCCAGCGCCATCGCCGAGACCGATGACAACTGGTGGGGCCGCACAAAATCCGTGCTGTTGTCGTTGCTGTGCTTTGCCGCTGCTGCGGCGGCGGTCATCGCGCTCTTCCCCTACCCGGTTCCCTTCATCAGCGCGTTGGCGTTGACCGCCTTCGGCCTGACCCTGCTCGGCGCGCTGGGCGAGCGTTATGCCTCCATCGGCCAGGCCACGGTGACGCTGGCGATCTACGCGATGATCGCGATGGACCAGCACCACAACGTCAGCCAGCAGCAGGCACTGCGTGAGGTGATCCCGCTGCTGGTCGGCGCCAGCTGGTATGGCCTGCTGTCGATCCTGTGGACGGCGATGTTCGCCAACCGCCCGGTACGCGAACGGCTGGCGCGGCTGTTCTTCGAGCTCGGCCACTACCTGCAGCTCAAGGCCGACCTGTTCGAGCCGGTGCGGCACGGCAATCTGGAAGCACGCCGACTGGCGCTGGCCGAGCAGAACGTGCGCGTGGTGCAGGCGCTGAACATCGCCAAGACCGCCATCCTCAGCCGCTTCGGCCGCTCTGGCCGGCCGGGCGTGCAGTCAGGCCTGTACTTCCGCCTGTACTACATGGCGCAGGACTTCCACGAGCGTGCCAGTTCTTCGCACTATCCGTATGAAGCCCTGGCCGAGGCCTTCTTCCACAGCGACGTGCTGTTCCGCTGCCGGCGGCTGCTGTCGCTGCAGGGCAAGGCCTGCCAGACGCTGGGCGAGGCCATCCGCCTGCGTCAGCCATTCGACTATGGCGAACGCACCCGCGTCGCCGGCCAGGACCTGCAGTCTTCGCTGCAATACCTGCGTGAGCAGCGCAATCCGCAGTGGACGCGCCTGCTGGGTTCGCTGCAGCTGCTGGCGGCCAACCTCACCAGCATCGAGCGGCAGCTGTCCGAAGCCGCACTGGCGGATACCCCGCTGGAAGGCATCGACACCCGCCTGCGCGATTCCTCGCCGCACACCCTGCGCGAAATGGGCACCCGCCTGCGCCAGGCCCTGACGCCAGGCTCGCTGCTGTTCCGCCATGGCGTCCGTATCGGTCTGGCGCTGATTGCCGGCTATGCCCTGCTGAAGCTGGTGCACCCGGAGAACGGTTACTGGATCCTGCTGACCATCGTCTTCGTCTGCCGGCCCAATTTTGGCGCCACCCGCCTGCGGCTGGTGCAACGTATCGCCGGCACCCTGCTCGGCCTGGGCGTGACCTGGGCCTTGATGCAGCTGTTCCCCGGCACCGGCCTGCAACTGTTGCTGGCGCTGGCAGCGGCCCTGCTGTTCTTCATCACCCGCACCGACCGCTACCTGCTGGCCACCGCCGCGATCACGGTGATGGCCTTGCTGTGCTTCAACCTGATCGGCAATGGTTTCGTGCTGATCTGGCCGCGCTTCCTCGACACCTTGATCGGCTGCGTCATCGCCGCCATCGCCTCGCTGTTGATCCTGCCCGACTGGGAAGGCCGGCGCCTGCACAAGGTGATGGCGCAGGTGGTTGCCACCGGCGCCGCCTATCTGGACGAGGTGCTGGGCCAGTACCGCAGCGGCATGCGCGACGACCTGCCCTACCGCATCGCCCGCCGCGACATGCACAACGCCGACGTCGCCTTGTCGGTAGCCTTGTCGAACATGCTGCGCGAACCCGGTTATGCACGCGGCAATCTGGATGCGGGCTTCCGCTTCCTCGCCCTGTCCAACACCTTGCTGGGCTATCTGTCAGCGTTGGGGGCGCATCGTGCACAGGCGGATGCAGTCAATGAAGATGCCCTGGTTGCAGGTGGGCATCGGCAGCTGCAGCAGTCCTTGGCTGCATTGTCTGAAGCCTTGGGCAGGCGCCAGCCGGCGGACCCGCAGGAAGACGAGATCGCACTGGCCGATGCGCTGGAGCAGATGCCGGACGAGATTGATGAGAAGTCGCGGCTGGTGCGTACCCAGCTGGCCTTGATGCTGCGACTGTTGCCGAAGCTGAGGGCGTCGGCGGAAGAAGCGATGTCGCCGGCGTAGTTGCTGTTACCCCCTCTCTTGCGCGGAGCGCAGGGGAGGGTTGGGGAGGGGTGCCGTTGATTCTGCCTTTGGCATTACCACCAAGAATGCTCCTCTTGCCGCGCTCAAATCGTGAGCAACCCGCAAGCGGAGCCATCACCCGCTTCGCGGCTTACGCCGCTCCCACGGCAGCTCGACGCACCGGCATGAAGTACACCAGCAACCCGATCACCGCGAACACACCGCCCAAGACACAGACCCCAGTCCAACCATAATGCGTCCACGCCATCGTGCTCAGCACCGAACCGCTGGCGCCGCCGATGAAATAGCAGGTCATATAGGCCGAGGTAATACGGCTGCGGGCGCTCTCATCCAACTGGTAGATCACGCTCTGGTTGTTGATATGCACCGCCTGCACGGCGATATCCAGCAGCAGTACACCGGCAATCAAGGCGCTCAACGATACCGGCGCGAACGCCAGCAACAGCCACGACAGCAGCATCATCAGCAGGCCGCCGAGCGCAACCGCACGGCCATGGCCGCGATCGGTCAGCTTGCCGGCACTGCTTGCGGCCAGCGCACCGGCCGCACCTATCAAGCCAAACAGGCCGATGCTGGCAATGGAGTAGTGATAGGCCGGGCCGGACAACAGGAAGGCCAGCGGCGTCCAGAACACGCTGAAGCCGGCGAACAACAGCGCCCCCAGCAACGAGCGCTGGCGCAGCAGCGGTTCATCGCGCAGCAGCGCAAGCACCGAGCCGAGCAGGCGCGGATAGGACAGGCTGGCGCTGGGCTGGTGGGCCGGCAGCACCCGTGCCAGCACCACCGCCAGTAGCAGCAAGGCCGCGCAGGCCACCCAGTAGATGGTGTGCCAGGAACCCAACCCGGCCAGCAGGCCCGAGGCGGTGCGCGCCAGCAGGATGCCCAGCAGCAAGCCGGCCATGATGGTGCCCACCACCCGCCCGCGGTGCTCCGGCGTGGCCAGCCCGGCGGCATGGGCAACGATCACCTGCGCCGCCACCGCGCTCAGTCCGGCCAGCGCTGTGCCGGCCAATAGCTGGGCGAAATGCGTGGCGGTGGCGCTGATGGCCAGGCCCACCGCCGCCAGCACGAACAGCCCAACGATCAGCCGCCGGCGTTCCAGCCGGTCGCCCAGCGGCACGATCAGCAACAGGCCGGCGGCATAGGCCAGCTGCGCCACCGTCACCACCCAGCCGGCCTGCCCGGGGTCGATGGCGAAGGCCTCGGCAACCAGTTGCAACAACGGCTGCGCGTAGTAGTTGCCGGCCACGATCAAGCCGGTGGCGGCGGCCAGCAGCAGGACCTGGGCCTGGCTCAGCGGGCGATGGAGGGAGGGGGCAGCAGCGCTCATCGGGGGAACCTGTGGGAAAGCGGGGGCCAGTCTGCGCGGCCCTGCGCGATGACACAAATGTATTGTTTTCATCCAACCCATCTGTTTCAGTGATGGCATGTTCACCCTGCGCCAGCTTGAGTTCGTCGTCGCGGTTGCCGAGGAAGGCGGCTTCACCGCTGCCGCCATCCGCTGCCACACCGTGCAGTCGGCCTTGAGCCACCAGATCGCACGACTGGAGGAGGCGCTGGGTACCCGCCTGTTCGAGCGCGGTGCCCGCCATGTGCGGCCAACCGCTGCTGGCGATGTGTTCCTGCTCCATGCGCGGCTCACCCTGCAGGCCGCCGCGCGCCTGCAGGAAGAAATGGCGCTCGCTCTGGGCACCGTGCGTGGACGCATCAACATCGGCCAGATCACCTCGCTCAACGTGGTCGACGTGCCGGCCCTGCTGGCCGCCTTCCGCAATGCCCACCCTGCCGTGGAAGTGCACCTGAAAGCCGGCATGAGCGATGCCCTGCTGGCCGAACTGGAACTGGGCCAGCTGGACCTGGCCCTGGTCGGCGTCGGCCCCCAGGTCAGCCTGCCCCCCCAGCACCGCTTGCTGCATGAGGAAGGGCTGTCGCTGGTGATGCCGGTCGGGCATGCACTGGCCGCCGCCGCCAGCGTGCCCTTGCAGGCTTTGCAGGGGCTGCCCCTGGCCGCACTGGTCCCGGGTGCTGGCGTCCGCCGCATGCTGGACGATGCACTACGCGAGCGTGGCATCCAGGCACAGCTGCAGTACGAGGTGACCCACAGCGAGCTGCAGCAGCAGCTGGTCGCGGCCGGGCTGGCGGTGGCGGTGGTGCCCGACAGCATGGCCACGCGCATGCAGCGCACCGTGGTGCGGCCATTGCGCGAGGCCTTCCGCTTCCGCACCTGCGCGGTATGGCGGCAGGACCCTACCCCTGCCGCACGTGCGTTGCTGGCGCTGTTGCCCAGCCCTGCGGCCTGAGCCGCCTTCGCCAATACCTGCCGGGCGGTCTGCTAATGTGCCGCGCAGCACCGAGGAGTCACGATGTCCGGCCACAACCAGTTCGCCCTGCTCACGCAGCGCCGCTTCCTCCCGTTCTTCATCGTCCAGGCGCTGGGCGCCTTCAACGACAATATCTACCGCCAGGCGATCATCGGCCTGCTGTTCTATCTGGGCGTCAGCAGCGAGGAACGCACGCTGTACACCAACCTAGCGCCGGCGCTGTTCATCCTGCCCTACTTCCTGTTCTCGGCACTTGCCGGGCAGATCGCCGAGAAGCTGGAAAAGCAGAAGCTCATCGTCATCACCACCACCATGGAGATCGTGGTGATGTCGCTGGCGGCGGTCGGCTTCCTTACCCAGAACATGCCGGTGCTGCTGGTGGCGCTGTTCTGCACCGGCCTGCAGTCCACCCTGTTCGGCCCGGTCAAATACTCGGTGCTGCCGTCCATCCTCAAGCCCGAGGAACTGACCGGCGGCAATGGCCTGGTGGAAATGGGCACGTCCATCTCCATCCTCACCGGCATGATTGCCGGCGGCATGATCTTTGCGCTGGCGGGCACCCATGGGCCAATCGTCGCCGCCGTTGCCATCATCGCGCTGGCGCTGATCGGCAACTTCACCGCCCGCATGATCCCCCGCGTGGATGCCGGCGCGCCGGACCTGAAGATCAACTGGAACCCGATCAGCGAATCGCTGGCGGTGCTGCGCCTGGCCAAGAAGCAGAAGGCGGTGCGCAATGCCATCCTCGGGGTGTCGTGGTTCTGGTTCTTCGGCACCGTGCTCACCTCGCAGCTGCCGACTTATGCGGTGGTCAACCTGGGCGGCGACGAGGTGCTGTACATCTTCGCGCTGGCATTGTTTTCGCTGGGCACCGGCGTGGGCTCGCTGCTGTGCGAGAAGCTGTCCGGGCGCATCGTCGAGATCGGCCTGGTACCGCTGGGCGCGTTCGGCATGAGCGCCTTCCTGCTGGACCTGTACTTCGCGCGTACCGGCGCGGTGACGGTGGCAGGCCTGGACGTGGCCGGCTTCGTCCAGCAGCCCGGCAGCTGTCGCATCATCATCGACCTGCTCGGCATCGGCCTGTTCACCGGCTTCTTCGTGGTGCCGCTGTTCGCGCTGATCCAGAGCCGCACGCCGAAATCGGAAATGTCGCGGGTGTTCGCCGCGCTCAACATCCAGAACTCCGGCTTCATCGTGCTGGCCGCGGTGCTGGGCCTGCTCAGCCAGCGTCTGCTGGGCTGGAGCATCCCGCAGGTGTTCCTGGCACTTGCCATCGCCAACATCGTGGTGGCGATCTACATCTTCAGCATCGTGCCCGAGTTCCTGATGCGCTTCCTCAGCTGGGTGATGGTGCGCTCACTGTACCGGCTGCGGGTCAAGGGGGTGGAAGCCAATGTGCCGGACGAAGGCGCTGCGCTGATCGTCTGCAACCATGTCAGCTACATGGACGCACTGATCCTGTCGGCGGTGATCCCGCGCCCGGCCCGCTTCGTCATGTATTACCGCATCTTCAACATTCCGGTGATGCGCTGGATCTTCAAGACCGCCAAGGCCATCCCCATCGCCAGCCCCAGGGAAGATGCCGCACTGATGCAACGCGCCTTCGACGAGGTGGATGCGGCGCTGGCCGAGGGCGAGCTGGTCTGCATCTTCCCCGAAGGCGCCCTGACCAGGGACGGCGAGATCGCCGCCTTCAAATCCGGGGTGGAGAAGATCCTCGCACGGCGCCCGGTGCCGGTCGTGCCGATGGCGCTGAAAGGCATGTGGGCCAGCATGTGGAGCCGCCGCGATACCCGCTTGGGACGCATGCGCGTACCGCGCAGGTTCCGTGCCCATATCGAGGTGGTAGCCGGGCCGCCGGTGAAGGGGGAGAACACCAGCGCGCCGGCACTGGAAGCGGCAGTGCTCAGGCTTCGTGGTGACCAAGCATAGGAATAGCTGCTTTCCAGACGTCAGAGTTCTGGCTACCCTACGCCGCAAGGCACACACGTATGGGTACGCCATGCGGTGCAGCGCCAAGGGGAGTCATGGACCAGACCACGCATAACAACACGCCCCCTGCCGTAACCGGGCCCACGGGCAACGTGCAGCAGGTGCACCACTACTACCACCCGCACAAGTCGGGCGGCGTCGCCGCGTTGCTGGAGGTGATACCGGGCCTGTTCCAGGTCTTTGGCATCGGCCACATGTATGCCGGCAACGTGGTGACCGGCCTGCTCTTCATGTTCGGCTACTGGGCGCTGGCTTTCGTCAACTTCCTGCTGTGCTTTGTCTTCATCGGCTTCATCACTTGGCCACTATGCTGGGTCGCGACCATGATCATTTCGCCGTTGATCGCGGCCAATACCTGCAAATCACGTTAACCCCCTGCTGCCCAAATCGGAGATATGGATGAACACCGTCAACACCAGCAACAGCATTCCCAACTACCTCGCGTGGTCGATCATCTCCACGGTCCTGGCTACCTGCCTGTGTTGCCCGCTGGGCCTGTTGGGCATTGTCGGTATCGTGTTTTCCACCAAGGTGAATTCGCTGCTGGCGCAGGGTGACATCGACGGTGCGCGCCGTGCGTCCAACACCGCCAAAACCTGGTGCTGGGTCACCACCGGGCTGGCCATCCTCGGCCTGGTGATCAACATCATCTATTTCGCCACCGTGGGTAGCGCCGGTTACATGGAAATGCTGCAGCAGTACCAGTAAGACCTTGGCACTGACGTTCTCACGTACCCAGAAAGTCCTGTTGGCCGGGATGGCGGTTGCCGTCCCGGCCGGCGTCTGGCTGCTGTGGAAGTTCGACCCCAACGCTGCAGGCAATCCGTTCCCCCCCTGCATGTTCTACGCCTTCACCGGGCACTATTGCATTGGCTGCGGCTTGACCCGGGCGTTGCATGCACTGGTCCACGGCGATGTGGTGCGGGCGTTTTCCTTGAACCCTCTCGGTCTCGTCACACTGGCGGTGGTGCCGCTGATGATGCTGTGGTCGGCCGGCTGGCAACCGCGCTGGCTGCAGCCTTTCATGCGCGTGGCAATGGAGCCGCGTCTGTGGCTGGTGTTATTGCCGACCTACTGGATAGCACGCAACCTTCCCTGGTTCCCCTTTACCCTGCTCGCGCCCACCTGAGAGCATTCCACTGCGGCAGCGCTCGGCGGCACCTGTCGGCCTGCGCGCCTGCAGGGTAATGCATGGCCAGCCACGACCGATGGAATGTTCGGCCCGTAGCACGGGCAAGCGCAGCGCACCCAGGCAGGTGGCGGACAGCTCGATCCCCACAGGGACTCCGATCCCCGCGTGCGCTGCGCTTACCGGCTACGCTGCCTTCAGGCTCAGCCAACCCAACCGGCGATCACCAGCATTGCCACCAGCGCCATCCACAGCAGCAGCATGCGCCAGACCACGCTCATCGCATCGCGCAACTCGGGGTAGCGCTCATCGGCCGGCAGATGGCCCGCCAGCTCTGCAGCCTCAGCTTCTTCCACCAGTTCCGCGCCAACACTGGCGCGTGCTGCCTCGGCCAGGAAGCCGTTCTGCAGTGTCCAGCGATTGCCGCCAGCGCGCCGCCATGCTGAGAACACCGTGTCGAAATTAGCAACCAGCGCCATCGACAGCGTCATCAACTGCGCCACCGGCCATTCCAGCACCGCCAAGGCCCAGTCACCGGCATTGCGTGCAGGCAGGGCCAACTGGCTTGATTGCGCGCCTTGCGTGGCCTGCGCCAACAGGCGGTACAGCAGCACACCGGCCGGGCCCAGCAGCAGGAACCAGAACAGCGGCGCAAACCAGCGGCGCAGGGCATTGACCGCAGTGGCCTCGACCAGGCTGGGCATGTCCTCACGCACGCTGCCACCGGCCGATTGCAGGTGTGACAAGGCAACCTCTCGGCGACTGCCGTCATCGGCATCGATTACCGCTTCCACATCCCGATCCAGATCGCGCGGGCCCCAGCACAGCGCCAGCATCAGCACCCCGAACAACAGCGCTGGCAGGCCATACAGCCGCCCATCCAGACTCCACTGCAGCAGTGCCACCAGCAACACCAGCGGGGCGATGGCCAGCACCAGCAGATAGGGGCGGCCCTGCTCGGCATCGCCCTGGCCCTGCAACCAGGCCAGCCACCGGCCAAACCAGCGCCAATCACGCACGGCGGACAGCAGCGCCGGGGCCAGGTGGCCCAGCACGAGTGCGGCGATGACAGCTACCAGGGTCGTGAACATGCGCTTCCTCCGGCCTGCGATTGTAGGCGCTGGCGCCGCGGCTTACCCATGATCCGGGCGGGTCCCGGGCTGCTGGCGGTACCAATGCTCCACCAGGCTGCGCGCGATCGATATCTTCGCCGGCAACAGCAGGCCCTGTCCGTCATCGGACAACTCACGCTGCAGGGCCGCGGCCACTTCTTCACGGGTGCACCAGCGCGCGTCCTCCAGCTCCCCGTCGACGGTGGGTACATCGTCATGCGCGGTGGCGGCGAAGCCGACCATCAAGGCACCGGGGAAGGGCCAGGGCTGGCTGCCCAGGTAGCGCGACGCGATCACCCGCACCCGGGTTTCCTCATAGACCTCGCGCGCCACAGTCTGCTCGAAGGTTTCCCCGGGTTCGACAAAGCCGGCCAGCACCGAGTAGCGCCGCGGCGCCCAGTTGGCCTGGCGGCCCAGCAGCAGGCGGCCGTTGTTTTCCACGGCCACGATGATCGCCGGGTCTACCCGCGGATAGTGCTCGGTGCCGCATTGCCGGCAATGGCCGATGAAGCCGGCGCGACCAAACTGGATAGCCGCGCCACACACACCGCAATAGCGGTTGCGCGAATGCCAATACGACATGCCGCGCGCATAGGAAAAGATATTGACCACCTCGGCCGGCCAGATCGTGGCGGCCTGGCGCAGGTCCACGCGGCCGGGGGCCTGCACGGTGACATTGCCGGCCTCGACCACGAACCAGGCCGTTTCCGCGCCCTTGCCCAGGTAGATCGCCGTGCCGGGGCCGCCGCCAAGTTCGCTGCCCAGGGGCAGGAAGGGTTGCTCGTCGGCATCGGCCAAGGCGCGGCCATCGGTATCCAGCACCAGTACCCGCGCCTGTGGCCACAGGGCCGCCAGCGCATCGGCGTCAACACGCAGCGTGTCACCCCGATCCAGTGCGGTCGCGGCGAAAGCGTACCCGGAGAACTTGTATTCAGCGTTTACCATCGGCAAGAGCCTGCCGCCAAAGCGCAGCCTTCGCAAGCCACCGCCTGCGGGCAATGCCCGCCTCCATGCAACTCAGACCGAGAAACTGCTACCGCAGCCGCAGGTGGTGCGGGCGTTGGGATTGCGGATGACGAACTGGGCACCGGTCAGGCTTTCGCTGTAATCGACCTCGGCCCCCATCAGGTACTGCAGGCTCAGCGGATCCACCAGCAGGGTCACGCCCTCGGTCACCACCGCCAGATCGTCCTCGGCGCGGTTCTCATCGAACTCAAAACCGTACTGGAAACCGGAACAGCCACCGCCCTGGATGTAGACCCGCAGGGCGAGCGCGTCATTGCCCTCGTCCTGGATCAGCTCACGCACCTTGGCCGCCGCCGCCGGGGTGAAGTTCAGCGGGCGGTCCAGGGACTGGTAATCAGGCGCCGGCTGGGCGCCGGGCAGGGAAATCAGCGTACTCATGCGCCCAGCATGGGGGCGCATGCAGGCGCTTTCAAGCCTCGGCGGCTTCAGCCTTGCGCGACTTGCCGCCGCTCTTTTCCTCCGGGGCCGGCAACGCGGCAACTGCGGCCGAGTGGACCAGGCGGCCATTGAGCTGGGCACCGGCGTTCATCTCCACCACCGAATAGTGAACGTTGCCGGTCACGCGCGCGGTCGGGGTCAGTTCGACCCGCTCACTGGCGTGCACATCGCCGTCCATGCGGCCACTGAGCACCACCACCGAGGCCCGCACCTCGCCTTCGACATGCCCCTGTTCGGCAAGCGTCAGCACCGCGTTGGCCCCCTCTTCGGCAACTACCTTGCCCAGGATGCGGCCTTCCACGTACAGGCCGCCGCTGAACACCACGTCGCCACGGATCACCACCTGCGGCCCGATCAGGGCGTCCACGACCAGATGGCTGTCGCGGTTGGACTTGTTACCGAACATGTTCATTCCCCTCTGCCGCTACCGGCGAGTTTCCAATCAAAAGTCTGCGTCGCGCCTCCCCCAGGCCCGGACAGGGAGACTCGCACACGTTGCGGCGTGAAATCCCGGGGCAGCATCACGCTACCGTCCAGCTGCTGGAAATAGCGGAACGAATAATCCTGGCCCGGCACGCTTTTACGCTGGTGTAGGTCGTCCCAGCTGACGGTTGTCAGCTTTCCGTCCTTCACCCCCTCCACGGAAAACCGCATCTGGCCCTGGCTGATTGCCCCGCGGTTGAGATTCTGAGTCAGCACCACGCTGTAGTGCCACGTACCAGCGGCCTCCGGGCTGAACTCAACCGAATGCGCATTCAGACCTTTGCGCTGGCTGGTCGAGCCCACCAGGCGTTCATAGAACGCCACGTCGGCGCGCAGCCCGGCAATTTCCTCGTCGCGCTCGGCCAGCGAGGTCTGCACCTCGGTGTTGGCGGCGCGGCTGATCTTGTCCGACGCCTCCAGGGTGGCCTGGCGTTGGCGCAGCTCTTCCAGCTGGCCGCGCTGCAGCTGCAGCTGCTGTTCGCTCTGCCGCAGCTTGGTGCGCAGCCCGCCGGTGTCCGGCGAGGCATAGCGCGCCGCCAGCCAGCCCACCAACACCAGCGACAGCAGCCAGGCGGCAACGACAATGGCAATGGGCACCCAGCCCGGGCGCGCGCTGGCGGTGCCCCGCGGGGTGATCTGGAAACGTGAAGGTCGGGGAGTCATGGCAGGCTCCGGCCCGCCCCGGCGAGGGACTGGGCCTATGCTCCGTCTGAAACGACGTGCCAGTGTAAACGACGCCGACGCAAGCGCGGGATGGGGCCCACGTCTGGCAATCGCTGCAGTCATGCTCGATAGTTGCGATCCTGCTCACAGTTCCCTGCCGGACCCCTCCCATGACCGAAGCCCACGTATTCGTCATCGGCATCCTGCTGGCCTGGCTGGCCGGTATCCGCGTCTACCTGACCGTGTTCGGCGTTGGCCTGGCCGGCGTCATGGGCTGGGTGGACCTGCCCCCGGCGCTGCAGGCCACCGAGTCCTGGTGGGTGCTGGGCACCTCCGGCGCCTTGGCCGTGGCCGAGTTCTTTGCCGACAAGATCCCCGGCGTGGATTCGATCTGGGATCTGCTGCAGACCCTGGCACGTGTTCCTGCCGGCGCCTTCCTGGCCGCCGCCACATTGTCGCCCGATGGCGATCTCAGCACCGGTGTGCTGGCGGCTGGCGCCGGCGTTGCGCTGGCCAGCCACGGCCTGAAGGCCGGCACCCGCGCCCTGCTCAATACCTCGCCCGAGCCCGCCAGCAACTGGGTCGCCTCGGTGGCCGAGGACAGCGTGGTGATCGGCGGCCTGGCCCTGGCCCTGGCGCATCCCTGGCTGGCGTTGATCTTCGTGCTGGGCGCCAGCATCGCCGGCGCATTGATCGTGTGGCTGGTTTGGCGCATGTTGTGGCGTGGCCTCAAGCGCATGTTCGCCGCACCCGCGGCCAGCAGCCGCGCGCCCACGCCCAGCGAACAGTCGCTGCCCCCCGCTCCTTGAACGCATAATCCCGCCGATGGCCAGTTCCGAAACCTCCACCGTTGCCCGCCCGCTGTATGCGGAAACCCCGCCTGCCGACTACTGGCAACGCTGGAGCGTGGCCAACGCTGCGCCGGCCGAGGTGGTACAGGCGCAGATCCGTTCCGAGCAGGCCAGCGCGCCGGTTGCCGCCGGGATCAATGCCGGCGAGGACACGCCCTACCGCGTGCTGATCGTCGAGGACAACCGTTCGCAGGCCCTGTTCGCGCAGAGCGTGCTGCACGGTGCCGGCATGCAGGCCTTCGTGCAGATGGAAGTGGAGGGCGTGCAGCAGGCGATCAGCGAGCATCGCCCGGACCTGATCCTGATGGACCTGCACATGCCCGGGCTGGACGGCATGCGGCTGACCGCAATGATCCGCTCGCACCCGAACCAACAATTGCTGCCAATCGTCTTCCTCACCGGTGAGGCCGATCCGGACCGCCAGTTCGAAGTACTCGATTGCGGTGCCGACGACGTGCTGGTCAAGCCTATCCGCCCACGTCACCTGGTGGCGGCGGTAGCCAACCGCATCCGCCGCAACCGCATGCAGGTGCCGGGCAGCGCGGACAACACCCCGCTGCTGCACAACCCGGAAACCGGCCTGCCTACGCGCCACAACGTGATGCAGCAGCTGCAGGCCAGCATCACCGGTGCCCAGCCCGGCGGGGTGATGTTCATCGAGATCGCCAGCGCCCTTGGGCTGCGCGAGCGCTATGGCTATGCCAGCTTCGAGCGCCTGATGGTGCAGGCCGGGCAGCGCATTGCAGAGCAGATGCAGCCGCACCTGCTGGCACGGCTGAACGACAACAGCTTCCTGCTGCTGGTCCGTGATGCGGCCGCCGAGACCCTGCCGGCAATTGCCCGCCGCATCCGCATGGGTCTGTCAGCGCAGACTTTCGCCATCCGCGAGCAGGAGGCGGTGTTCCTGCGCTGCGTGGTCGGCCTTGCGGCCCTGCCGCAGGCGTTCGCCGATGCCGACGCGGCCCTGGAAGCCGTGGAGCGCACCGCCCTGCAGGCGCGCCTGGACACCGATGGCGTGGCGATCTACCGCGCCGAGGAAAATATTGGCAACCAGGAGCAACTGGCCCTGCTGGAGGGCCAACTGGAACTGGCCTATCAGCCAATCGTCGCCGTCGCCGGCGGCGACACCGCGCAGTACCAGGTGCTGCTGCGGCTGCGCCAGGGCAATGGCACCCTGCTCTCCGCCGGCCAGGTGATCCCCGCTGCCGAAGCCGCCGGGCGCATTGCCGACCTGGACCAGCAGGTGGTGGAACATGCATTGGGGCTGCTGCACCTGTACCAGTTCGCGCAGCCGCCGATGCGCCTGTTCGTGTCGCAGTCGCTGCGCACGCTGTCGCGCAGCGCCTATGGCGGCTGGCTGCTCAAGGCGCTGCAGGAGCGCCAGGTGGCCGGCAATGGCCTGGTCATCGACGTGCGCCTGTCCGATGCCCTGGTGCATGCGGTCAGCCTGCAGCAGTTCTGCGCCCAGTTGATGCCGGCCGGCGTGCAGTTCTGCCTCAGCCAGTTCGAGCCAAGTACCGAAGCCAATGCCCTGCTGACCCAGCTGCCGCTGAGCTATGCACGCATGTCCAGCCGCTTTGCCGGCAGCCACACCAGCCAGAAGCTGCGCGACGAACTGCGCACCACCATCGATCTGGCGCACCGTGCCAACGTGCAGATCATCGGTCAGCAGATCGAGGATCCCCAGGCCGCCGCCGCCATGTGGATGGGCGGGGTGGATTTCATCCAGGGCAACGTGGTGCAGCGCGCCGGTAGCGAGCTCAACTTCGACTTCCAGAACGCCGTGCTATGAGCCTGGCCGGCGCCGGTGCCAGCCGCGTCTGCGCAGCACTGGCAGCCCTGTTTGCCGCTGCAGCGGCCACTACTACGTGGCTGCCACAGCTGCCAGGCATGGTCACGCCCGTGCTTGCCGGTGCTGCCACCCTGGCCGCATTGCTGGCGCTGCTGGCTGCACACCGCGTGGCCCGCCAAGCACATGCACTGCAGTTGCGCAGCGAGGAACTCGCCCTGGAAGCGCGCCAGCTGCGCCTTGCCGGGCAGTTGCACGACCAGTTGCAGACCGAGCTGCTGCAGGCCAAGAAAGCGGCCGAGGCCGCCACCCTGGCCAAGGGTGAGTTCCTGGCCACGATGAGCCACGAGATCCGCACGCCGCTCAATGGCATCCTGCCGATGCTGGAATTGATCGCGCAGGGGCCACTGGATGGCGAGCAGCGCAGGATGCTGGCCACCGCCACCGAAAGCTCGCGCCAGCTGTTCCGCATCGTCGACGACATCCTGGATTACTCCAAGCTGGAAGCGAACCGGCTGGAACTGGAGGTCACCACCTTCAACCTGCGCGAAACCCTGGAGGGCATGCTGGCGCTGATGCAGCGCGCCGGCGAGCACAAGGGCCTGCAACTGTCCCTGCATATCGACCCAGCGGTACGCCTGCCGGTGCGTGGCGACCCGGTGCGGCTGCGGCAGGTACTGGGCAACCTGCTGGTCAATGCCATCAAGTTCACCGCGCGCGGCAGCATCCACATCGAGGTGACCCGCCTGGGCGAAACCCCGGCCCAGCACCAGCTGCGCTTCGAGGTACGCGACACCGGCATCGGCCTGGACAGCGCGCAACAACAGCGCCTGTTCAACGCCTTCACCCAGGCCGATGCCTCTACCACCCGCCTGTATGGCGGCACCGGCCTTGGGCTGGCAATCTGCAAGCGCATCATCGACCTGATGCACGGCAGCATCGGCGTGGAGTCGACGCCAGGCCGCGGTTCAACATTCTGGTTCGAGATACCGCTGCTGAAGGTCATAGGCGACCTGCAGCGCCCCGAACACCTGCGCAACGCCCGCAACGTGCTGCTGCTGGCCCCTGAGCCGCGCCTGCGGCAACGCCTGGAGCGCACTCTCGCAACCTGGGGCTATCACCCCAAGCGCGCCAACAACCTGCAGGAGGCACTGGAGATGCTGCGCAACCCGGCCGCCCCCCTGCACGCGGTAATTGGTGACCTGGACCCGATGCAGCACAGCGCGGGCGCCCTGCAACGCGCGATAAACAGGATGGACGATGCGCCGCGCCTGCTGTGGCTGTATGGCGACAGCCCGGTTGCCCCGGAGCTGATGGACGCTGCCACGGTATTGCCGCGGCAGCTGCCCGACGCACAGCTGCGTGACGCGCTGGCGGACATTGCCGCGGCCAATGTCCGCCGCAACGCGACTGCCCCAACCAGCGCTCCCGCAGCTGGCGTGCCCGCCGAACCGACCGCCATCGCACCGGTCGCCCTGGTCCCGGTCGAGACCGCGTTGGCCACCGACGCCGCAATTCCCGCGGCAGGCATCGCCGCCATCCCGGCTGCCAGCAAACCTGCGATTACCGGTGCTGACACCCACCTGGCTGGCATGCGTGTGTTGCTGGTTGAAGACAACCCCGTCAACCTGCTGGTGGCGCAGAAGCTGCTCAAGGTCATCGGCTGCACCGCCGACGCCGCAGAGAACGGCGCCATCGCGCTGGACAAGCTGCAGAGCCGCGGCCCGTACGACGCGGTGTTGATGGACTGCCAGATGCCGGTGCTGGACGGTTATGCCGCCACCCGGCGCTGGCGCCAGCATGAGGCCGACAACCGACTGCCGCGCCTGCCCATCATCGCCATGACCGCCAACGCGATGGCCGGCGACAGGCAGCGCTGCCTGGACGCCGGCATGGACGACTATCTTTCCAAACCCATTTCCCGCAACCAGTTGCAGACCTGCCTGCAGGCTTACATGCCCGCAACGCCAGCTGCCAAGGCACCCGACATGTCCATTGATACCGCTCCACCCGCCGCCCCCGCACCGGCGCTGCCGCCGATCACCGCCCCGGTGCTGGCGCGCAGCGTGCTGGATGAGCTCTACGAGATTGCCGGTGACGAGATCAACGCCATCATCGCGATGTTCCTGGAGGAGACACCGGCGCTGGTGCAGCAGCTGCAGGAAGCAGCCAGCACGGCCAACAACCAACGCCTGGGCGAGCTGGCGCACAGCCTGAAATCATCCAGCGCCAACGTCGGCGTGCTGGCCCTGTCCGAGGCCGCTCGCCGCCTGGAGCACGATGCGCGCATGGGCACCGTGCAACGGCCAACGGTGATCGCGGCGGTGATCGTGGCCGAGTTCGCCCGCGCCCGCACGGCGCTGGCCAGCTACCAGGCCAGCCTGGGCATCAGCACAGCACAGGGCTGAACCGCGACGCGGCTCAGTCCTCGATCTTGGTGAGCAGGTAATTGGGCTCGCCAATGCGCTCGATCAGGTCCAGCTGGGTTTCCAGCCAGTCGATGTGCTCTTCCTCCGCATCGAGGATCTTCACGAACAGCGCGCGGCTGACGTAGTCGCTGATCGACTCGGCGTAAGCCACCGCATCACGCAGTACCAGTGCCGCTTCGTTTTCCAGCGCCAGATCGCACTTGAGTATCTCGGTGGGGTTTTCACCGATGCGCAGCTTGCCCAGCGCCTGGAAGTTGGGCAGCCCTTCGAGGAACAGGATGCGGTCGGAGAGCGCATCGGCATGCTTCATCTCCTCGATCGATTCCTTGTACTCATGTTCGGCCAATTCCTTCAGGCCCCAGTTCTTCAGCATCTTGGCGTGCAGGAAGTACTGGTTGATGGCGGTCAGCTCGTTGTAGAGGACCTTGTTGAGGAATTCGATGACCTTGGCGTCGCCTTTCATTGCGCGGGCTCCTAGAGAGAACGGACGCACTTTAACCGCCTTTGCGGCGGCATGAAGGAACGCGAATCGTGATCATTAGCCCGTGCCGTCAAACACGGCAACGGGGCAGCAGGCTCAGGCCGCCCGCAACATCGGCAGGGGCAGCTCGCGCGTGGCCCGTGCCTGCTCCAGCAGGCCGGCGGCCATGTCCAGGCAGGACCCGCAATTGGAACCGCAACCGGTACGCATCGTCAGCTCGGCCACAGTGTCACAGCCGGCAATCGCGGCTTCGCGGATCTGGTGATCAGTGACTCCATTGCAGATGCAGACGTACACGGTGATGCCCTTCGAGCAGCCTTGATTGGCTGGATGGCATTCAATCGCAAATGCGAATGGTTGTCAATTTACGGCGTTAATCATTATTAATCTTCTTCCGCCACGGCCCCTGCCGCCGCTGCCGCTTGCGCGGACGGTCATGGCCGGCGGTGTTGCCGGGCAGCCATGCCTCCAATGCGGACGCGGGCATTGCCTGCACGCCCGGGCCGGCAATGCCGCGTGCCAGCGGCGCCAGGTGGCGCAGGGCACGCGCATAGACGCCGCGCTTGAAGATGACCACATGCTCCACCGGGTACCAGAAGTCCACCCAGCGCCAATGGTCGAACTCCGGGCTGTCGGTGTGATCCAGCCGCACATGGGCCTCATCGCCGGTAAGGCGCAGCAGGAACCATACCTGCTTCTGGCCGATGCAGACCTGTTTCTCGGTACGGCGGATGGCCCGGCTGGGCAGCCTATAGCGAAGCCAGCCAGGGGTAGCCCCCAGCACTTCGACGTGTTCGGGCAGCAGCCCGGTTTCTTCCTGCAACTCGCGATACATGGCTTCGACGGGTGTCTCGTCGGTATTCATGCCGCCCTGCGGAAACTGCCAGCCATCCCGGCGCACGCGTCGTGCCCAGAACACCTGCCCGTCTTCGCGCATCAGCACGATACCGACATTCGGTCGATAGCCGTCCGGATCGATCACGATGCGGACTCCTAATATTTCTACTGTCGAGGACTCTGCCATGGCCGCTGCTGGGCCACAAGCTCGGAAAAAAAGTATTGACAGAATGGCGCGGCGCCACCAGAATTACCGGCTCCCAAGGCTATGTAGCTCAGCCGGTTAGAGCACAGCACTCATAATGCTGGGGTCGGTGGTTCGAGTCCACCCATAGCCACCATGGGACGCAGGTTTGACCTGTACTACAGCCCCGTCGCCAAGCGGTAAGGCATCTGACTCTGACTCAGACATTCGGAGGTTCGAATCCTTCCGGGGCTGCCAGACACAAAAGGGCCTGATCGAAAGATCAGGCCCTTTCTGCATCACCTGATCACACCCCGGGCCAACCAACGGCCGGATGTGCGATAATCCGCCTGCACCATAGCCCCGTCGCCAAGCGGTAAGGCATCTGACTCTGACTCAGACATTCGGAGGTTCGAATCCTTCCGGGGCTGCCAGACACCAAAGACCCGATCGAAAGATCGGGTCTTTTCTTTTGGGCTGAATTCGGGATTGGGGATTGGGGATTCGCCGAAGCCGAAGCAAAGATCAAAAGCCAAGGCACCCCTCCCCAGCCCTCCCCTGCGCTGCGCGCAAGGGAGGGAGTAAGTGCTGCGCTTTCGCGCCAAATGCCCGCAGAGCCTGCCATCTACCCCCTCCCTTGCGCGCAGCGCAGGGGAGGGCTGGGGAGGAGCGCCTTGGCCTTGGCTTTGGTTCTGACCTCAGCCCCGGCTTTTGCCCCGCAGAACCCCCAATCCCCAACCCCCAAAACGACAAAAGCCCGGCCAAGGCCGGGCTTTTGCCTTCCCAGTGGGATTCCGAAGAACCCCACTCCGAAGCAATTAACGCTTGGAGAACTGGGTGGCGCGACGTGCCTTGTGCAGGCCGACCTTCTTACGCTCGACTTCACGGGCGTCACGGGTCATGAAGCCAGCCTTGCGCAGCTCGGACTTCAGGGTTTCGTCGTACTCGACCAGCGCACGGGCGATGCCCAGACGGATCGCACCGGCCTGGCCGGTGGTGCCGCCGCCGGCAGCAGTGACCAGGATGTCAAAGCTTTCGGTGTTCTGGGTCAGTTCCAGCGGCTGACGCACGATCATGCGTGCGGTCTCACGGCCAAAGAACTCGTCCAGCGGACGGCCATTGACGGTGATGTTGCCGGTGCCCTTGCGCAGGAACACGCGAGCGGTGGAGGACTTGCGGCGGCCAGTGCCGTAGTTTTGAGTGATAGCCATGATTAGATATCCAGAACCTGCGGCTGCTGTGCGGCGTGCGGATGCTCAGTGCCGGCGTAGACCTTGAGCTTGCGGTACATCTGACGACCCAGCGGGCCCTTCGGCAGCATGCCCTTGACGGCGATCTCGATCACGCGCTCCGGGTGACGCTCCAGCGCCTGCTCCAGGGTTTCGGTCTTCAGGTTACCGATGTAGCCGGTGAAGCGATGGTACTTCTTGTCCTTCAGCTTCTTGCCGGTTACAGCAATCTTGTCGGCATTGATGACGACCAGGTAATCACCGGTGTCAACATGCGGGGTGTAGACCGGCTTGTGCTTGCCACGCAGGCGGCGAGCCAGCTCGGTGGACAGACGGCCCAGCGTCTTGCCGGCGGCGTCAACGAGGTACCAGTCGCGCTGGACGGTCTCGTTCTTTGCAGTGAAAGTGCTCATAAAGAACTCAGGTAGGTCGGGCTGATTGCGGCGAGATGAACCACCGGAACTTTGCCACGCGTTGTGAAGGTGAAACAGAAGAGGCGGGATTGTACTGGCCGCAGCCGCCTGGCGCAACTCAGCCCCTGAACGCCACCCGGCTCCGGCCTTGGCAGGCCGCAGGCCAGCGGCGAGAATCGGGCCTACCCCACTGCAACGCCCCGCCATGACCCCCACCCGTGTACACACGCCCCTGGACCACCTGCTGACTGAAGCCCAGCGCGCCCTGGATACGGTATTCGGCAACCCGCCGGCCGCCCGCCCCAACCCGGCCGGCGACACCCCCGAGGTGGTGCTGGAGCCGGACGAGGTCCGCCATGCGGCGGGGCTGATGCGGATCAACCATGTTGGCGAAGTCTGCGCACAGGGCCTGTATTTCGGCCAGGCGGCGGTCGCCCGCGACCCGGCCACCCGCGCGCACCTGCTCGATGCCGCCCAGGAAGAGACCGACCACCTGAGCTGGTGCGCCGACCGCCTGCGCGAGCTGGACAGCCGCCCCAGCCTGTTCAACCCACTCTGGTATGCCGGCAGCTACACCATCGGCACCCTCGCCGGCCTGCGCGGTGATGGCTGGAACCTTGGCTTCGTGGTGGAGACCGAGCGCCAAGTGGAAGCGCATCTGGACGAGCACCTGCAGACCTTGCCGGCGGCCGACCAGCGCAGCCGCGAGATTCTCAAGGTGATGAAGCTCGACGAGGCGCGCCACGCCGAGCACGCCGAACATGCCGGTGCGCGCAAGCTGCCGTTCCCGATCCCGTCGATGATGGCACTGGCCTCCAAGGCAATGAAGGCCGTGGCCTACCGGATGTAGCGCATCACCTGTAGAGCCGAGCCATGCTCGGCTGGGCCTTACCGGGAAAGCCACTGCCGAGCATGGCTCGGCACTACATGGGATGGGTTTTTGCGAAACGCCACTGCCGAGCATGGCTCGGCACTACAGGGGATGGTTTTCTGCGAAACGCCGCTGCCGAGCATGGCTCGGCACTACCCTAACCCCGGTCTCAGCTGACCAGCTTCAGGCCGATCACGCCGGCCACGATCAGGCCGATGCACAGCAGCCGCGGCCAGCTGGCGCTGTCGCCGAACAGGATCAGGCCGGCAATGGCCACGCCAACGGCGCCAATCCCGGTCCAGACCGCATAGCCGGTGCCTACCGGGATCGTGCGCAATGCCTGGGTCAGCAACCACAGGCTGATGCCGGCAAACACCACGGTGACCGCACTCGGCCAGAGCCGGGTGAAACCTTCGCTGTACTTCAGGCCCAGCGCAAAACCGATCTCGAACAGGCCCGCCAGCAGCAGGTAGATCCAGGGCATTACCCACTTCCTTTACATGAAACGGCAACGGCCCGATGCATGAGCACCGAGCCGCCGTCGACAAACGTCTGCATCACTGCAGGGCGGGCCGTCCCGCCTGTTTTTGCGCAGAACCGGCGAGCCGGCGCTGCGCAGGCAGTGCTTATTCGGCCAGGTTGCGACCGTGGAACAGCTCTTCGATCTCGCGGCGCAGCAGCGCCTCGATCTTCATGCGTTCCTTGAACGACAGGTTCTTGGCCTTCTCTTCGAACAGGTACTGGTCCAGGTCGAAGTCCTTCAGGTGCATCTTGGTGTGGAAGATGTTTTCCTGATAGACGTTGACGTCGAACATCTCGTAACGCGACTTGATGTTCTTGGCCAGGAAGTTCTGGATCGAGTTGATCTTGTGGTCGATGAAGTGCTTCTTGCCCTTCACGTCGCGGGTGAAGCCGCGCACGCGGTAGTCCATGATCACGATGTCCGATTCCAGACTCTCGATCAGGTAGTTCAGCGCCTTCAGCGGCGAGATCACGCCACAGGTGGCCACATCGATGTCGGCACGGAACGTGGCGATACCTTCCTGCGGATGGGTCTCCGGGTAGGTGTGCACGGTGATGTGCGACTTGTCCATGTGCGCGACCACGGCGTCGGAGATCAGCTCCTTGCCAGCGGCCTTCTTGTCGATCACCGGCTCCTCGGAAATGAGGATTGTGACCGAGGCACCCTGCGGGTCGTAATCCTGACGCGCGATGTTCAGGATGTTCGCACCGATGATTTCAGCCACATCGGTGAGGATCTGCGTGAGTCGATCGGCGTTGTATTCCTCGTCGATGTACTCGATGTAACGCTGGCGCTCCTCTTCGGTACGCGCATAACAGACGTCGTAGATGTTGAAGCTCAAGGCCTTGGTGAGGTTGTTGAATCCTTGCAACCTCAGGCGAGGCAACGGCTTGACCACGGCGGTCGATCCTGTAGATGGTGGGAAAGGGGGAATTATGGGGCAAAGTTCCCCCCTGTGATACGTGCACCGTTATGCCGGTTTGCCCCTTATGATCTGCGTGGTTAAGCTTGCCCATTAAGCAAGTTCATCCAAACTGTGAACGCCATCATGAGCCCAGGGAACGCCACCACCGTGTCAAACGTGCGTCTCGCCTCCAGCCCGCTGGCGCTGGACATCGCTACCATCGACCGCTTTCTGGCCCACAGCCACCGCCGCCGCTACCCCGCCCGGACCGATGTGTTCCGCCCGGGCGACCCCGCCGGCACCATGTATTACGTGATCAGCGGCTCGGTCAGCATCATTGCCGAGGAAGATGACGACCGCGAACTGGTCCTTGGCTACTTCGGCGCGGGCGAGTTCGTCGGCGAGATGGGCCTGTTCATCGAGTCGGAAAAGCGTGAAGTCATCCTGCGCACCCGTACCCCCTGTGAACTGGCCGAGATCAGCTACGAGCGCCTGCACCAGCTGTTCCTGGGGCCACTGTCCACCGATGCCCCCAAGCTGCTGTATGCCATCGGTTCGCAGATCTCACGCCGCCTGCTGCATACCAGCCGCAAGGCCAGTCGTCTGGCCTTCCTGGATGTGACCGACCGCATCGTCCGGACCCTGCATGACCTGTCCAAGGAGCCGGAATCGATGAGCCACCCGCAGGGCACCCAGCTGCGCGTCTCGCGCCAGGAAATCGCCCGCCTGGTGGGCTGTTCGCGGGAAATGGCCGGCCGCGTGCTGAAGAAGCTGCAGGCCGACGGGCTGCTGCACGCCCGCGGCAAGACCGTCGTCCTTTACGGGACGCGTTGATACCGGTAGACGTGGCAACCGCTGGTTGCGTATCCGCAGCAGGTCCCGGATACGCAACCGCAGCGCCGGGCGGGCCCCGGAGCATTTACGCCCCCCCTGGAATCCCGCGAACCATCGCGACCCCGACCCGCCACCACCGTGCGTCGTCCGATGGCAATCCTCGTTTTTGAGACTTTCGTCGTTCAGGTTGACGCGTTGCAACAAGCGACGCATTGGTATCCACCGTCACTTTCCTTGACCTGCTCCGGCTCTGCCCGCAGGCTGCGGGCATGGAATTCGGAAGCGAGTTTTACTGGTTCATCCTGATCGGCCTGGGCGCACAGCTGGTGGACGGCGCGCTGGGCATGGCATTCGGGCTTATCTCCTCCTCGGTGCTGCTCAGCATGGGCCTGCCGCCAGCGGCCGTCAGTGCCAGCATCCACACCGCCGAGGTGTTCACCACCGGTGCGTCCGGGGTCTCGCATCTGGTTGCGGGCAATGTGGATAAACGCCTGTTCTTCCGCCTGGCGATACCCGGCGCGATCGGCGGCGCGATTGGCGCGTATGTGCTGACCCAGCTGCCCGGCGACGTGGTCCGCCCCTTCATCTATCTCTACCTGCTGGTACTGGCGATCTTCATCCTGGCCCGTGCGGCGGGCCGGTTCGTGGCCAAACAGGAAGTGAAACGGGTGCCCGTGCTGGGCTTCTTTGCCGGCCTGCTGGACGCTACGGGCGGTGGCGGCTGGGGTCCGGTGGCCACCTCCACCCTGCTGGCCCGTGGCGGCCAGGCACGCACCACTATTGGCTCGGTCAATGCGGCCGAGTTCGTGGTGACCCTGTCGATCTCGGCGACCTTCCTGCTGTCGATGGGCCTGCAGCACCTGTCCATCGTGGCCGGGCTGCTGGTGGGCGGAATGATGGCCGCGCCGGTGGCCGCACTGCTGGTGAAGCGGGTCAAGGAGCGCTGGGTGTTGATCGCGGTCGGCGTGCTGGTGCTGTCGATCAGCCTGTTCCAGATCGGCATGGCGGTGATGAAGCTGCGCGGGGCTTGAGGGGCGTGAGGCGATGTTGCTCTCAATAGCCCCTCTCCCGTTCACGGGAGAGGGGTTGGGGTGAGGGGAGCTTTTGATTTTGATACTGGCTTGGAGCTCGTTAAAAGCTCCCCACCTGCTTCACGCGTAGGCCCCCGAGCAAGTCAAAAGCCCCCTCATACGCCCCCCGCCTTCGCGGGGGCAGGCTCTCCGGGCACCTTCTCCCGCTTGCGGGAGAAGGCATGCTGGCTCCGGCTAGATTACTGCCGCAGCGGCTCACCGCCGCGGCCCGGGCAGCCCCAGTTGAGGATCGGAGTGCCGGCCGGCAGTACCTTGCCGAAATACGCCACCCGCGAATGCTTGGGGTTCACCACCACCGGCGCCTTGGCCGCCTTCAGCAGCGGCAGGTCGGCGGTGCTGTCGGAGTAGGCGATGGCGATGTCGCCATAGCCACGCTCGCGCAGCATGCGCATCTTCTCTTCGTTATGGCAGTGGCGGGTGGCGCCCATCGCGCCCAGACGCGGGCCAACCTCGCTGCCGATCACCGGCACGCCCTGCTCGGCCACGAAGGCCAGGATGGCGCGGGCCAGCTCCGGCGGCGCGCCGGTGGCCACGATCACCCGGTCACCGGCGCGGCGGTGACCGGCAAACACCGCCAGCGCGTGCGGCAGCAGCCGCTGGCGGATGTCGCCCTCATGCTTGAGCACGTACTGGTCGATCACCTTGTTGAACTCACGCGCCTGGTGCAGGCCGAAGGTGGCGATCCAGACATAGCCGGAAATGCCGAATCGACGCGTCGGCAGCATTGCCACCAGCGGCCCCAGCAGCGGCGTGGCGAGGATGGCGACCAGCAGCCGCAGGGGATTGCGCTTGATCAGCCAGGCAAACAGATGGCTGCCGGAATCGCCGTTGTACAGCGTGTGATCGAAGTCGAAGACGACCAGTTGCGCGTCTTCGCGCGGATTCGGATAGGGATCAGTCATGCCGGGAAGAATAGCTGACGCAGGCCCTCACCCGGCTCTTCCACGCGCATGAAGGTCTCACCGACCAGGAAGGCATTGACCCCGGCGTCGCGCATCAGCTTGACGTCGGCCGGGCCCAGAATGCCGCTCTCGGTGACCAGCAGGCGGTCGCGCGGCACCGCATCCTTCAGCGACAAGGTGTTCTGCAAGGACACCTCGAAGGTGCGCAGATTGCGGTTGTTGATGCCGATCAGCGGCACCGGTACCTGGATGGCGCGCTCCAGCTCATCGATGTCGTGCACCTCCACCAGCACGTCCATGCCCAGCTGCAGTGCCAGGTTGGACAGATCGGCCAGCTGCTGGTCGTCCAGCGCCGACACGATCAACAGGATGCAGTCCGCACCCAGCACGCGCGCCTCGTAGATCTGGTACGGGTCGATGACGAAGTCCTTGCGCAGCACCGGCAGCGTGCAGGCCTCGCGGGCCTGCTGCAGGTAGAGATCGGCACCCTGGAAGAAATCCACGTCGGTCAGCACCGACAGGCAGCTGGCGCCGCCGAACTCGTAGCTCACCGCGATATCGGCCGGATGGAAGTCCGGGCGGATCACGCCCTTGGACGGGCTGGCCTTCTTGACCTCGGCAATCACCGCCGGGTCGCCGCTGGCGATGGCCGCGTTCAGCGCATTGGCAAAGCCCCGTACAGGCGGCGCATCGGCCAGCCGCGCCTGCAACTCGGCCAGCGGCACGCGGGCGCTGCGCTCGGCTACCTCCTGCGCTTTGCGGGCAAGGATGGTATTGAGGATGTCGCTCATGGTTCTGCTTCCTGGTAACGGGCGTTGCGGACGCGGGTGATCGGGACGGAACGTTAAGGCAAGGGTTTCAGGCCGTGGCGGCCAGCGCACGGCTGGCATCGACATACTGCTGCAGGCGCGCACGCGCACTGCCATCGGCGATGACCGCACGGGCGCGGGCCAGGCCGTCGGCGATGCTGTCGGCCACACCGGCCACATACAGGGCGGCGCCGGCGTTGAGGGCGACGATATCGTTGGCCGGGCCCGGCTGGTTGTCCAGCACCGCGCGCAGCATGGCGATGGACTCTTCCGGGTTCTCGACCTTGAGGTTGCGGCTGGCCGACATGGCGATGCCGAAGTCCTCCGGATGAATCTCGTACTCGCGCACCTTGCCGTCGCGCAGCTCACCCACCAGGGTGCCGGCGCCGAGCGAGATCTCGTCCATGTTGTCGCGGCCCCACACCACCAGTGCGCGCTCGGCACCGAGCTCACGCAGCACGCGCGCCTGGATGCCGACCAGGTCGGGGTGGAACACGCCCATCAGGATATTGGTGGCACCGACTGGATTGGTCAGCGGGCCGAGGATGTTGAAGATGGTGCGCACGCCCATTTCGCGGCGCACCGGCGCGACCACTTTCATCGCCGGGTGGTGCATGGGCGCGAACATGAAACCGATGCCGGTCTGCTCGATGGCTTGTGCCACCTGCTCGGGCTGCAGTTCGATCACCGCACCCAACGCTTCCACCGCGTCGGCACTGCCGGACTTGGAGGAGACGCTGCGGTTGCCGTGCTTGGCCACCTTGGCACC
Organism: Stenotrophomonas sp. UBA7606; assembly: GCF_002477705.1. NCBI lineage: Bacteria > Pseudomonadati > Pseudomonadota > Gammaproteobacteria > Lysobacterales > Lysobacteraceae > Stenotrophomonas > Stenotrophomonas sp. UBA7606. The sequence goes on from NZ_DLJW01000009.1 coordinate 28,421, forward strand.
GGCCGCGGCCACCACGAACATCGAACAGGTGGAGATGTTGAAGGTATGCGAGCCATCGCCACCGGTGCCGACGATGTCGACCAGGTGGGTCTTGTCGGCCACCTGCACCGGGCGTGCGAACTCGCGCATCACCGTGGCGGCACCGGCGATCTCGCCGACGGTTTCCTTCTTGACCCGCAGGCCGGTGAGGATGGCGGCGGTCATGGTCGGCGAGATCTCGCCGCGCATGATCTGCCGCATCAGGTCGACCATTTCGTCGAAGAAGATCTCGCGGTGCTCGATGGTGCGTTGCAGGGCTTCCTGCGCGGTGATGGTCATGACAGCTCCAGAATCAGGAAATAACGATGTAGTCGCTTTGGCTGTGGATGCCGGCATGCGTGCCCTGACGCAGCGCTACGTGCAGGCCGCCGATCGGGCCTACCGGCAGGCAGCTGTCCACTTCCAGCAAGGCATCGCGGTGCGGCTTGATCCATTGCGCTGCGGCCTGTGCCAGCGCCTTGCGCTTGGCCTCGACCGCATCGGCTGCGACCACCAGCAGGTAGCGGTGGTCTTCGCCGAACTGGCCATCGACGTAACCGCCGAGGTTGACGAAGAACAAAGTCGGCGCGTCGGCCGCAGGCGCGTCATCGGAAATGCGTACCTGCCAGTCATCGACGCCATCGACCGTCATCCACGAATCCAGGTGCAGGCCTGCAGCCTCACCGAACCATTGCTGGCGCAGTTGCGGGTAGGTCTGCTCGATGTCCGCACCAAAGGCAAACACCACGTCATGCACCTCGGTATTGGCACGCGCATGGCGGCCACCGAGCATCACCACGAACAAGCGGAAGTCTTCCAGGCTCACGGCGTCGGCCTCGCAGTAAGCGCCAGACGCAGGCCGAAGCCGATGAACAGCACCCCGGCCAGCTTGTCCAGCCACTGCATGCCACGCGCAGCCCAGCGGCTGCTGCGCACGCGGTCGGCGGCCAGCACATAGGCGGCATTGATCGGCAGCGCGTTGACGGTGAACACCAAGCCGAGCACGGCAAATGCCAAGGCCTTGTTCTGCACCGACGGGGCGATGAACTGCGGCAGGAAGGCGAGGAAGAACAGCACCACCTTCGGGTTCAGCACATTGGTCAGGAAGCCACCGGCAAACACCTGCCAGAACGAACCGGCACTGGCGCTGCTGGCGGCGATATCGGCCTGCAGGGTAGATTCGCCGGCGTTGCGCAGCAGGCGCACGCCCACCCACAGCAGATAAGCCGCGCCTATCCACTTGATCACGGTGAACAAGGTGGCCGACGTCGCCAGCAGCACGCCCAGGCCCAGCGAAGCCAGTGCCACATGCACCAGGCAGCCTGCACTGATGCCGACGATCGCGGCAACGCCAGCGCGGCGGCCACCGCGCAGCGAGCGGCTGATGATGTACAGCACATCCGGGCCCGGTGTGAGGTTCAACAACCAGCCTGCGAGCATGAACAACAGCAGCTGGCTCGGCTCGATCAACATGTGCGGTCCAGGAAGTTCTTCATCAGCGCGTGGCCGTGCTGGGTGAGGATGGATTCGGGATGGAACTGCACGCCCTCGACCGGATACTCACGGTGGCGCAGGCCCATGATCTCTTCCATCGAACCGTCCGGATTCTCGGTCCAGGCAGTGATCTCCAACGCCGCCGGCAGCGTGTTCTTGTCCACCACCAGCGAGTGGTAGCGGGTAGCCTCGTAGCGGTCCGGCAGGCCGGCGAACACGCCCTTGCCTTCATGGCGGATCGGCGAGACCTTGCCATGCATGATGTTGCTGGCACGTATCACGTCACCGCCATAGATCTGGCCGATGGCCTGATGGCCCAGGCACACACCGAACAGTGGAATGCTCGGGCCCAGTTGGCGGATCACCTCCAGCGACACACCGGCTTCGTTCGGCGTCTTCGGGCCGGGCGATACCACGATGTGCGAAGGCTTGAGCGCGGCGATCTCGGCGACGCTCATCGCGTCATTGCGCACCACCTTCACCTCGGCACCCAGCATCTGCAGGTATTGCACGAGGTTGAAGGTGAAGCTGTCGTAGTTGTCGATCATCAACAGCATGGTTCTTCTCTCATCATTGTCGTGTAGCCGTCGGTGCTTCGTCGTCGCTTGCAATCAGCTGCCATTCCCCGCTCCAGCGCGCATAACCCGGCGCTGCATAGTCGGCATCCGCACTCACCGAGCCAATTCCAAATTTCGCCATGTCTGCAACCGATACCGTCCAGTCGCACGTACAACCTTGTTCGTGGCCAAGAATCGTGATCCGGGGATCAACCCCAAGCTGTGTGTAGAACGCAGCCTGCTCCGATAGCGCGCGTCGAAACCACTTTTTCGCAGCCCTCTGTATGGACCATCGCTCCAGCCAGTTCGGGGGCCGACCAAGTTGCCGCTCAATGCCCGAGTAGTTGAAGTTCTTGAGCAGATTCTTCTGCAACAAAGATCCATGCCAGAGCACCAGCGCACCGCGCTCAATGAACTTCCGATTCCCCGCGGGAAATACGTAGTTCGCGCAGGACGAAAGACAGATGTCACCCACTACGCGCACATCCATTCCCCGGTCACGGATCATTCCACCCAGCGCCATTCCTGCCTCGACATCGCCACCGCCGGACTGGATTGCAAACTCCGTCAGTGAGCCGTCCGCTTCAAGCAAGGCCCGCACTTTGGCAACGGACGCCTGTGATATCAGTCCATCGAAATGGATGACCCTGCCCTCGACACGGATGACTGCGGGCGGATCCCCTTCCCTGTCCTGAGCTTGCTGGGCTGATGCAACGCCGACGAAGCCCATCACTGCTACCAGCAGGACAGGGCGCAGGCCATTGGCAATCATGCCACTCATCTCACAAGCCCTTCGCTGCCTGCGCCACCGCACGGAACAGCGCGCGGCCCTTGTTCATGGTTTCCTGCCATTCGGCATCGGGATCGGAGTCATAGACCACGCCGCCGCCGGCCTGCACGTACAGGTAACCGTCCTGGATCACCGCAGTGCGAATCGCGATGGCGGTATCGGCATCGCCGTTCCAGCCGATGTAGCCGACTGCGCCGGAATAGACATTGCGCTTGACCGGCTCCAGCTCGCGGATGATCTCCAGCGCACGGATCTTCGGCGCACCGCTGACGGTGCCAGCCGGGAAGGTCGCGCGCATCACATCGCTGTAGCTCAGGCCGGCCTTCAAGGTGCCGGTGACTTCGCTGACGATATGCATGACGTGGCTGTAGCGTTCGATCACGAACTGCTCGCCGACCTTGACCGTGCCCGGTTCGGCGACGCGGCCGACGTCATTGCGGCCGAGGTCGATCAGCATCACATGCTCGGCACGCTCCTTGGGGTCGGCCAGCAGCTCGACTTCCAATGCCTTGTCCAGTTCCGGCGTGGCGCCGCGTGGACGGGTGCCGGCGATCGGACGCACGGTGACGATGCCATCGCGCAGGCGCGCCAAGATCTCCGGCGAGGAGCCGACCACCTGGGTGCCGCCAACATCGATGAAATACATGTACGGCGACGGGTTCAACGCACGCAGCGCGCGGTACACATCGATCGGCCGCGCGCGGAACGGCACGCGCAGGCGCTGGCTGGGCACGACCTGGAAGATATCGCCGGCACGCACGTATTCCTGCGCCTTGCGCACCACCGCATGGTATTCCTCGCGGGTGAACGAGGACTGGAAATCCTGCTCGTCGATGGCGTCGGACACCTGCGACTGCGGGTAACCGGCGCCGCCCTGACGCAGGCGGTGGGCCAGCTCATCGAGGCGACGGTTGGCGCGCGCCCAGGCCTGCGGCTGCGCCGGGTCGGCGTGCACGATCAGGTACAGGCGGCCCTTGAGGTTGTCGAACACCGCCAGCTCTTCGGACAGCATCAGCAGGATGTCGGGCGTACCCAGCTCATCAGGCTTTTCGCCCGCGCCCAGGTGCGGCTCGATGTACTGGATGCACTCGAAGCCGAACCAGCCAACCAGGCCGCCGGTGAAGCCCGGCAGGCCGTCCAGCTGCGGCACCGAATACTGCTTGCGCAGCACTTCCACCTCGGCCAGCGGATCGGCCACTTCGCGGCGCTCCACCACTTCGCCCAGCTCGCTGACTTCCAGCGTATGCCCGCGGAAGCTGTAAATGCGGCGTGCGGGCATGCCGATGATGGAATAGCGCCCGAAACGTTCGCCGCCTTCGACCGATTCAAACAGGTAGGTATACGGGCCGTCGGCGAGCTTCAGGTAGACCGAAAGCGGCGTGTCCAGGTCGGACAGCACTTCACGGACGACGGGGACGAAATTATGCGGGTGTGCGCTGTAGCCTTCAGCGGCCAGCTGCTGGAACTGCTCTTGCGTGATCAAGACGGCTTTCCTTCCGGGAATCGACGGTGGCGGTACGGACGACGGCAACGGGCCACCATCGCCACCAGCGGCGAGCGGAAGAAAGGGAACGCTTGGTCGTCAGAATGGGCACCGGGCAACTCTACCGCAAGATTGGCGCCCGGTGTGCATCCGCAGCATGGGGATTTGCTTGCAGCGGCAACGATTCAACCGCGCAGCAAGGGGGTTGCGGCCGGCAGATGCATGCGTACCCGCCCGGCCACGCACTGGATGTGGAAACGTCGGGCCTGCAGCGGTTCACCGTCCAGATTCAGGGTCAGCGGTTGCTCGGCCTCGATCCACAGCTCGCGCAGCCGTGCGCGTTCAGCCACCTGCTCCAGCGCCGCATGCTTGCCTTCGCTGAACAAGGTACCGAGGGTGGTCATCAGTTCGCCGGACAGCTCCGGAATGATGGTCAGGTCCAGCAAGCCATCATCCAACAGCGCATCGGGGCATAGCTGCTGGCCGCCACCGGCCTGGCGCCCATTGCCAACGCCAAGTGCGATGAAACCACCCTGCCACTCGAAATCCTTGCCGTGGATGCGCGCCTGGATCGGCTCGATCCGGCCCAGCTTGCCGATCCCGGTGACGACGTAGGCCAGGCCGCCGAGCATCTTCTTCAGGCCTTCGTGGGTCTCCACCGTCACTTCGGTGCCAAAGCCGCCGCTGGCCAGGTTGGCACACCAGTGGACCTTGCCATCGCCCTCCACGCGCAGCAGATCGATGGTGCGCGCCTGTGTATGTGCTGGCAGCTGCAATGCCGGCAACGGTTCGAACGGAATGCCGGCAGCGGTGGCGAAGTCGTTGGCGGTGCCCAATGGCAGCAAGGCCAAGGCCGGCAATCGCGCCGCATCCTGCCCCGTGTGCGCCAGCGCCTCGGCGACTTCGCTCAAGGTGCCGTCGCCGCCGCCTGCAATCAGCAGCTGCGCCTGCGCGGCGATGGCTTCGCGCACATAGCGCTCGGCGTCGCCGGCTTCCCAGGTCACCCGCACCTGCAGACGCTGCCCTTTTTCACGGACCTGCGTCACTGCATCGCGCACGCCATCGTCGCCAGCGGATTTGCCATTGAGGATCAGGTACCAGGGTGCTGCTTGCATGCGGATCTCCAGGGAAGGCGCGCAGCCTAGCAAGGGGATTGCTGCAGGCGGGTGAATGTCACTGTGTTGTCACAGCGCATCCGGAGAATGAAAGGCCATAGCAAGGACGATGGATGGAGGCAGGATCAGCCTCCGATGATTCCCCGGCCGCAACGGCAACGTTGCGGCTTTTTTTTGTTTCACCGGTAGAGCCGAGCCATGCTCGGCTGGGGCATTACCGGGGAATTCCAAAGATCACAGGTGAAGCCCCTGCCGAGCATGGCTCGGCACTACCTTGGCATTGTCGGTGAAGCCTCTGCCGAGCATGGCTCGGCACTACGGTTCAGCCGCCTTTGGCGAATTTCTGCAGCGCTTCGCCTTGCAGGCGGTAGACCGTCCATTCGTCCTGCGCTACCGCGCCGGCGGCCTTGTAGAAATCGATGGCCGGGGTGTTCCAGTCCAGCACCGACCATTCGAAGCGGCCGCAGCCCTGCTCCACCGCCAGCCTGGCAATGTGCTGCAGCAAGGCCTTGCCGGCCCCGCTGCCGCGCGCATCGGGGCTGACGTACAGGTCTTCCAGGTAGATGCCATTGCGACCCAACCAGGTCGAGTAGTTGTAGAAGAACACCGCGTAACCGATGGCCTGACCGCCGCGCTCGCAGATCAGGGCCTGTGCCTTGGCATCGGCAGCAAACAGGCTGGCACGAATGCCGGCCTCGTCGGTCTGCACCGAGGATTCGGCTTTCTCGTAGATGGCCAACTCGCGGATGAAGTGCAGGATCAGGCCTGCGTCATCAGCGATGGCCGGACGGATCTGCACTTCAGCCACGCGCATCACTCAGCCTCGCGCCGCAGCAACATTGCCGCGCATTTTGCTGATCATCTCGGCGTAGTCGGGCGCGTTGAAGATGGCCGAACCGGCAACGAAGGCATCGGCACCGGCAGCGGCGATCTCACCGATGTTGTCGGCCTTTACGCCGCCGTCCACTTCCAGCAGCACCGGCTTGCCGAGCTTGTCGATCATCGCCCGCACCGCGCGCAGCTTGTCCAGCGTCGACGGGATGAAGGCCTGGCCGCCGAAGCCCGGGTTGACCGACATCAGCAGCACCAGGTCCAGGTCTTCCAGCACCCAGTCCAGCACTTCGACCGGGGTTGCCGGGTTCAGCACCAGCCCGGCCTTGCAGCCATGCGACCTGATCAGCTGGATGGTGCGGTGGACGTGGCGGCTGGCTTCCGGGTGGAAGCTGATGATGCTGGCACCGGCCTCGGCGAAGTCCGGCACGATGCGGTCCACCGGCTCCACCATCAGGTGCACGTCGATGGGCGCGGTGACGCCATGCTTGCGCAGCGCCTGGCAGACCATCGGGCCAATGGTCAGATTGGGCACGTAATGGTTGTCCATCACGTCGAAATGGACCCAGTCGGCGCCGGCGGCCAACACGTTGTCGACCTCCTCGCCGAGCTTGGCGAAATTGGCCGAGAGAATGGACGGGGCGATGATGCAGTTGGACATGACGGAGCCTTTCAGCGCTTGCGCAGGGTTTTGATGCGGTCGTAGGCGGCGTTGATCTGCCGGGCCTTCTTTTCAGCATGGGCGCGCAGCTCGGGGGCGGCGCCGGCCACTTTGTCGGGGTGGTACTGGGACATCAGGCGGCGGTAGGCCAGGTCGATCTCGGCGTCGGTGGCGTCGCGGGGGACCCCCAGCTCACGGTACGGCAGGTCCTTCCCCAGCTTGAACCAGTCGCTGTCGAAGGCATGCCCCAGCAACAGGCCAATTATCCCGCCAAACAAGGGGTTGGGCCTGAAAAGCAGGGCCCCGGCAATGAAACCGAACAGTTTTCCGTACCAGCGCATGGGTGGGCGAATGGCCTGAGGACAATCAAGACGTGCATTTTATGCCACAGCGGCCCAATCCCGCCGTACACTAGGCCGCCCGCCGACCAGCCGCGGGCCCTGCGGGTCCTCCAGACCCGGGTCCTCCACGCCGGCGGCATTCATTGCCAAGTCCCAGGAGTGCCCGTGCCGACCACGCTGTTGCAATCCGATCTTCCCGGCCTGCCCTTGCGCCATCGTGGCAAGGTGCGTGATGTGTTTGATATCCCGCGCGAACGTCTGCCAGCCGGAACACCCCCGGGCGAATACCTGTTGATGGTTGCCACCGACCGCCTGTCGGCATTCGACGTGGTGCTGCCCGACCCGATCCCGGGCAAGGGCGAGATGCTGTGCCAGGTATCCAACTTCTGGTTCGCCAAGACCGCGCACCTGATGCCCAACCACCTGACCGGCATCGACGTGGCCAGCGTGCTGCCCGAAGGCGTGGACCCGGCGCTGTACGCCAAGCGTGCGGTGGTGACCAAGAAGCTCAAGCCGGTACCGGTGGAAGCCATTGCCCGCGGCTACGTGATCGGCAGCGGCTGGAAGGACTACCAGCGCACCGGCAAGATCAGCGGCATCGCCCTGCCCGACGGCCTGCAGCAGGCCGAAAAGCTGCCCGAGGCCATCTTCACCCCGTCGACCAAGGCGGCAGTGGGCGACCACGACGAGAACATCGACTTCGACGCGATGGTCAAGGCGGTTGGCGCCGACATGGCCGAGAAGGTGCGTGACGCGACCCTGCGCATCTACAAGTTCGCCGCCGAATACGCGGCCGAACGCGGCATCCTGCTGGCCGACACCAAGTTCGAGTTCGGCACTGATGCCGATGGCCGTCTGTACATCATGGACGAGATGCTGACCCCGGACTCCTCGCGTTACTGGCCGGCCGACGAATACCAGGTGGGCATCAGCCCGCCCAGCTACGACAAGCAGTTCGTGCGCGACTACCTGGAGACGCTGGACTGGGACAAGACCGCCCCGGGCCCCGCTCTGCCGGCCGAGGTGATCGAACGCACCCGCGCCAAATACGCCGAAGCGCTGGACAGGCTGGCCGGCATCAGCGTCGACTGATTCCTGCAGTACCGGTCACGGATGCGCACGGCCACCGTGCGCATCCGTAGGGAAGCCGCGCTATGCTCTGCCAGTCAACCCGGGAGGGAACGTGGAATGAGTATTGCGCGACCGGTGGATCGTTACTTCGCCAGCTACTCCGGCGATCACGTCAACCACACCAACCAGGCCATCCACGTCATCGCGGTGCCCGCGATCCTGTGGTCAGTCATCGCCCTGCTGTGGTGCATCCCGCCGCTGGTGCCGTGGTTCCAGCATGGCATCTGGGCGGCGTTCGCCATGTTCGGCACCTGGGCCTATTACAACCGGCTGTCCCGCCCGCTGGGCATCGGCATGCTGATCATCTTCTTCGTGTTCGGCTGCATCTGCCGGCTGCTGGAAGACCGGCTCGGCATCCAGATGCTGTTGTACATCGCCATCGGTGTGTTCGTGGTGGCATGGATCGCGCAGTTCATCGGCCACAAGATCGAAGGCCGCCGGCCGAGTTTCCTCACCGACCTGACCTACCTGCTGATCGGCCCGATCTGGGTGCTGGCCAAGCTGTTCCGGCAGTTCGGCTGGCGTTATTGAGGCAGCAGGCCACCACGGTTCAGTGCTCCGGCAAGGTTTCCTCGGCACCCTCGTTGATGCCGACAAACATTCCCCTCTGCACCAGGAAGGCCCGCGGTGCATAGCCGAAATCACGCCGCGCCGGCTCGATGTCGAACGCCAGCGGATCACGCATGCGTTCCAGCACCGCCTCGTTCATGCCGAGCAACCGTCCCTTGCCGTGCGCCTTGCGCAACGCCCACACGAAGAGCGGCGTGGGTACCCGCAGCAGCAGCGGGCGCGGTCGCAACGTGGCCAAGACCCGCCGCACCATCTGGTTGTAGGGCAGTACCTCGCCCCCCCCCACCGCATAGGCCCGGCCATGGCTGGCGGCTGCAGGGAGCACCTGCAACACCGCCTTGGCAAGGTCCTGCACATGCACTGGTTGCCGCATGCCCTTGGCGGAGGTTGGCAATACCAGCAGGCGCGTGCGCTGGGCCATACGCGCAATCGAGGTAAGGGTTTTGTCGCGCCCGGCACCGTAAATCAGGGTCGGGCGCAGTACGGTGGCAGCCACCCCGCGTTCGGCGGCGGTGGCGAACAGCAGCTGCTCCGCTTCCCGCAGCCGGCGGGCGACGTCCCTTTCGGCCGGTTCGGCCGAGTCCTGCTTGACCTCGGCACTGGTCGAGCCGAACGCCACCACCCGCGGGCTGTGGATATCCGATCCGGCATACCAGCGAGCGAAATTGTCCAAGGGACCGCAGCTGATCACCGCGTCGAAGGCCTGTCCATCGCGCCAGAAGCCGTAAAGATCGGCCTGCACCCAGTGGACACCCGGTGTGTCGGCGTGGGCTTGGCGTGACACCGCCGTCACCTCCCAGCCAGCTGCCAGCAGCTGCGCCAACAAGGGTTCGCCAATCTGGCCACTGCCACCAAATACCAGCGCGCGGCCAGCGACCGCTGCGCTGTGAATATCGTTCTCCATGCGCGGAAGGATAGGCGAAGCAGGCCCGATTCCGTAGCCGCCACCGGGAGTTGGCCTTGCTCGGTGCGAACTGCGGGGCCGGCTGTCGCAGCAGCGGTGTAAACAGCGACGCTGACATTGCTGACACGCTGGGCATCTGTGCCAGCCGATGATTCGCCAGCTTCGCGGCTCACCCCACGCCCACCAACGACCCGCCTGCTCGCCCGCGATGTAGCCCGGGTAAGCGCAGCGCACCCGGGGAGCAGGGGGCGATGACTGCCAATACCGGTCGCGATGTCTTTCTCATCGGGCAATACCTTGCGCTCCCCGGTGCGCTGCGCTTACCCGGGCTACCTGATCGCCGCTGCCATACCGACCAAAGACGGTCCACTGCAGCTGATCGGGGCAGGCCCCCAGGAGCTAGCGATGGGCCAAAGTTTCCGCGTTTTCCGCCCGCAGCCACTGGCAGTACTGGCTCCGCCGATCCAACCCGAACGGATCATTCAGAAAAAGTCGCGGATCGAAAAAATCGCCTGTTAGACTGCAAAACCCCTTTCTGAACCGCGCCCCTACATGACGCCCGTCCTGTTGCTGCTGCTTGCGTTGCCGTTCCTGCTGGCAGCGGCCATTGCCCTGACGGGCCGCCTGTCACGTGGCGCGGCCGCCTGCCTGGCGGGCGCGGCACCGGTGTTGGGGCTGGCCCTGCTGGGCAGCGTCACCCCGGCCGTGCTCGACGGCGAGATCGTCCGCAACAGCTGGCAGTGGCTGCCGCAGATCGGCCTGGATTTCAGCCTGCGCCTGGATGGCCTGGCCTGGATGTTCGGCGAGCTGGTGCTGGGCATCGGTGCGTTGGTGGTGCTGTACGCGCATTACTACCTGTCCCCGCAGGACAGCGCGCGCCGCTTCTACAGCTACCTGCTGCTGTTCATGGGCGCGATGCTGGGCATGGTGCTGGCCGGCAACCTGTTGCTGTTGATGGTGTTCTGGGAGCTGACCAGCATCAGTTCGTTCCTGCTGATCGGCTTCTGGTCGCACCGCAAGGACGCCCGCGAGGGCGCGCGCATGGCCTTGATCGTCACCGGCGGCGGCGGTCTGGCGCTGCTGGCCGGCGTGCTGTTGATCGGCCGCATCGTCGGTAGTTTCGACCTGGACGTGGTGCTGGCCTCGGGCGACGTGATCCGCAGCAGCGCCTTGTATCCGTGGGCACTGCTGCTGGTGCTGGCCGGCATCTTCACCAAGAGCGCGCAGTTCCCGTTCCAGTTCTGGCTGCCGCATGCGATGGCAGCACCGACGCCGGTCTCGGCCTACCTGCACTCCGCGACCATGGTGAAGGCCGGTGTATTCCTGCTGGCACGCCTGCACCCCGCATTGGCCGGCACCGAATTGTTCTTCTACGTGGTCAGCGGCATCGGTGCGCTCACCCTGCTGATCGGCGCCTGGAATGCGATCTTCCAGCACGACCTCAAAGGCCTGCTGGCCTATTCGACGATCTCGCACCTGGGCCTGATCACCCTGCTGTTCGGCCTGTCCACACCGATGGCAGTGGTGGCCGGCGTGTTCCACATCCTCAACCACGCCACCTTCAAGGCCTCGCTGTTCATGGCCGCCGGCATCATCGACCACGAGACAGGCACCCGCGACATGCGCCGCCTCGGCGGCCTGCGCAGGCTGATGCCGATCACCAGCGCACTGGCCATCGTCGCCTCGCTGGCGATGGCCGGCATCCCGCTGCTCAACGGCTTCCTGTCCAAAGAAATGCTGTTCGCCGAGGCACTGGCAACGCAGGGCCCGGACTGGATGCGCTCGGCGATGAGCGCCGCCGCCCTGCTCGCCGGCATCCTTGGCGTGGCCTACAGCCTGCGTTTCGTCCACGACACCTTCTTCGGCAAGGGCCCGGTCGACATCGCGGTGGTGCCGCATGAGCCGCCGCGCTGGATGAAGGTGCCGGTGGAAGTGCTGGTAGTGATCTGCCTGGCCGTCGGCATCGCCCCGGCGCTGACCATCGCACCGGTGCTGCAGACCGCAGCGGCGTCGATCCTTGGCACGTCAATGCCGGAGTACAGCCTGTCGGTCTGGCACGGCTTCAACCTGCCGTTGGCGATGAGCGCGATTGGCGTGGTCGGCGGTGTTGCGCTGTACTTCGGCCTGCGCCGCTTCACCGACCTGTATGCCGCGCGCAACCGCCCCACCGGCAAGCACCTGTTCCATCGCGGGCTGGACGCGTTGTTCGGCTTCGCCCACCGCGTCACCACCGTGCTGGCCAATGGCAGCCTGCAGCGCATGCTGTTCGCGCTGGTGCTGGTGGCGGTGATCGTCGCTGCAGCGCCTTACATCGCCAATCCGGTGATGCCGGTGTGGCCGGCCCCGCAGTCCATGCCCTTGCTGGGCTGGACACTGTGGCTGGTGATGCTGGCCTGCGCGTTCGCCGGGCTGTTCCTGTACCAGCAGCGTCTGCTGGCGGTGATCGTGATGGGCGGCACCGGCCTGATGGTGGCGCTGACCTTCGTGTTCCTGTCGGCACCGGACCTGGCCCTGACCCAGCTGATGGTGGAGATGGTGACGCTGGTGCTGATGCTGCTGGGCATGAACTACCTGCCCGCACAGTCGCCGCCGGAGCACTCGCGCTGGCGCAAGCGCCGCGATGCGGTGCTCGCCATCCTTGCCGGCGGCGGCATCGCCGCGCTGGCCTATTCGCTGATGACGCTGCCGCCCAACACCATGTCCGGTGAAATGCTGCTGCGTTCACTGCCCGAGGCCTATGGCCACAACGTGGTCAACGTGATCCTGGTCGACTTCCGCGGCTTCGATACCTTCGGCGAGATCACCGTGTTCGGCATCGCCGCGCTGGTGGTGCACGCGATGCTGCGGCGCACGCGGATGGCGCCGGAGCAGATCATGCCGGGCCCACCCATCAAGCTGCCGGTGCCTGCCGATCTGGCCCAGATCATGTTCCCGCTGACGCTCACGGTGTCGATCTTCCTGTTCCTGCGCGGCCACAACGCGCCTGGTGGCGGCTTCGTCGCCGGCCTGGTGCTGGCGGTGCCGTTGCTGATCCAGTACGTGATCCAGGGCACCGAGTCGGTGGAGTCGCGCTTCGGCTTCGACTACATCCGCTGCATCGGCCTGGGCCTGTTGATCGCCCTGCTCAGCGGCGTGGCCTCGATGCTGTTCGGCGTACCGTTCCTGACCAGTGGCCACCTCGACCTGGAGCTGCCGCTGATCGGCACCGTGCCGCTGGCCAGTGCGATTGGTTTTGACACCGGCGTCTACCTGGTGGTGTTTGGCGGGGTGATGCTGATCCTGTCGATGATGGGCACCATCAAGCCCTCGCGCACCCGCAATGCCCGCAACGGCGAAATCGATATCCACCGCCGTTCGGCACGCACCGGGGAGATGCACTGATGGAACTGGCACTGGCAAGCGCCATCGGCGTACTGGCCGGCATCGGCGTGTACCTGTTGCTGCGTGCTCGCAGCTTCGATGTGATCCTGGGCATGACCTTCCTGTCCTATGCCACCAACCTGCTGATCTTCAGCGCGGGGCGGCCGGTCACCGGCAAGGCGCCGGTGCTCAAGGACGGCGTGGCCACCAGCCTGGTGCACTACACCGACCCGCTGCCGCAGGCGCTGGTGCTGACCGCCATCGTGATTGCGTTTGCGATGACCGCGGTCAGCATCGTGCTGGCGATGCGCAGCCGCAGCGACAACCACAGCGACCACGTCGACGCGCATGAACCCGAATTGCCGGCTGAGCAAGCGGCCAAGCCGGAGGCTGGCGCATGAATCACCTGGTGATCCTGCCGATCCTGATTCCACTGCTGGGCGCTGCGCTGTCGCTGTTCATCGAACACCGCCGTTATGGCCCCAAGGTGCAACGCACGGTGGCCTGGGCCAGCATGGCCGCGCTGGCAGCGGCGGTGGCATTACTGTTCGCACAGACCAGCCAGGGCCAGATCTCGGCCTACCTTCTGGGTGACTGGCCGGCACGGCTTGGCATCGCGCTGGTGGCTGATGGCCTGGCCGGCTGGATGCTGCTCACCACCCTGCTGCTGGCCATCGCCTGCCTGCTGTACGCCTGCACCGGTTGGGACCGGCGCGCGCCGCACTTCCATGCGTTGTTCCAGTTCCAACTGGTCGGCCTCAACGGCGCCTTCCTGACCGGCGACATCTTCAACCTGTTCGTGTTCTTCGAGGTGATGCTGATCGCCTCCTACGGCCTGTTGCTGTCCGGCGGACGTGGCCTGCGCATGCGCATCGGCCTGCATTACGTGGTGTTCAACGTCACCGCCTCGACCCTGTTCCTGATCGCGCTGGGCATGCTCTACGCCACCTTGGGTTCCTTGAACCTGGCCGAGATCAGCCAGCGCATCGTCGAGTTGCCACCCTCGCACCTGAAGCTGGCCAAGGCCGCCCTGGGCTTGCTGCTGCTGGTGTTCTGCTCCAAGGCAGCGCTGCTGCCGATGTATCTGTGGCTACCGGAGTCGTATGCACGTGCGCCGGCCGCGGTCGCCGCGCTGTTCGTGATCATGACCAAGGTCGGCCTGTACTCGGTGCTGCGCGTGACCTCGCTGTGGTTCGATGCCGACGCCGGCGCGCTGAGTGGTTACGGCAGCGATTGGCTGTTGTGGGCCGGCATCGCGACCCTGGTGGTTGGCGCGCTGGGTGCACTGGCAGCCACCCGCATGAGCGTGCTGGTGGCTTACCTGGTGGTGGTGTCTGCGGCGACCTTGTTCATCGCCTTCGCGCTGGGCAGCACCGGCACCATCTCCGCTGGCCTGTATTACCTGCCGCACAGCACCTTCGCCGCCGCTGCGCTGTTCCTGATCGCCGACCTGATGCGGCGCCGGCGCCAGCAGGCCGACCGCCGCCGCGAGCATGAGCTCACCGTACTGCCGGGCAAGACCGTGCCGGGCCTGTTGTTCCTGGTTGGTGCGGTGGCCGTTGCCGGCCTGCCGCCGCTGGCCGGTTTCCTGGCCAAGGCCGCGCTGCTCTCGGCCGTGCCGGAAGCACATACCGCCGTGGTCTGGAGCGCCGTGCTGGGCAGCAGCCTGCTGGTGATCATGGGCCTGGCCCGCACCGGCATCCGCCTGTTCTGGCATGTACCCGGTGACGATGACAGTGCTCCCCCGCCAGAACCGGATGAAGCCCCGGCACGTCCCTTCGAAACCGCCGCCACCTGCCTGCTGCTCGGCTATGTGGTGCTGATGACGGTGTTCGCCGGGCCGCTGATGCGGCAGACCGATGCCATCGCCACGCAGCTGCTGGCGCCGGATCAGTACCTGCAAGACGTACGCGGCACCACGCCGCAGGTGAGGCAGCCATGAGCGAACGTCGCCCCCTGCTGCGCCGGGTATTCCCATCGCCCGCCCTGTCGATCACCGTGGTCGCCTTCTGGCTGTTGATGTCCGACAGCTTCGACCTTGGCCAGTTGCTGCTGGGCATGCTGCTTGGAACCGTGATCCCGCTGTTCGCCGCGCGCCTGGACCGCGAGTTCGCCCGCCTCGGCAGCTTGCGGCCGGTACCCAAGCTGTTGGCCGTGGTGTTGTGGGACATCCTGGTCTCCAACCTGCGCGTGGCCGCGCAGGTGCTGGGGCCCGAGCACAAGCTCAAGCCCGGCTTCATCTGGGTACCACTGGATATCGCCAACATCCACGGCATCGCCGCACTGACCAGTTTCATCACCCTGACCCCGGGCACGGTGTCGGCGGCGTTGTCCGAGGACCGCCGCCATCTGCTGGTGCATGTGTTGCACCTTGAGGATGCCAACGCCCTGATCAACGAGATCAAGAGCCGCTACGAAGCGCCGCTGATGGAGATCTTCCCGTGAACGGTTACCAGATATTCGAAACCACGCTGATCGTGTGCATGCACGTGGTCGGCATCGCCATGCTGCTGGGCTTGTGGCGGCTGCTGCGCGGGCCGACCGTGCCCGATCGCATCCTGGCGCTGGACACCTTGTCGGTCACCGCCATCGCCGAGCTGATGCTGTTCGGCATGTACCTGGACTCGGCCATCTACTTCGAAGCTGCACTCATCATCGCCATGCTCGGCTTCTGCAGCACCGTGGTGCTGAGCAAGTTCGTGCTGCGCAGGGATATCGTCGAATGATCACCTTTCTGCAGATCGCATTGTCGGCGCTGCTGGCCTTCGGCTGCTTCTTCATCCTGGTCGGTGCACTCGGCCTGGTGCGTTTCTCCGATTTCTTCAAACGCCTGCACGCACCGACCAAGGCCAGCACGCTGGGCGTGGGCTGCGTGCTGGTGTGTTCGGTGGCGTACCACATCTTCCTCGGCCAGGACCCGCAGCCGCGCGAGCTGCTGATCACCGTGTTCCTGTTCATCACCGCCCCGATCAGCGCCCACCTGATGGCCAAGGCCGCGCTGTCGCTGATGATGGAAAGCCGGCCGGAGCCGCCAAAAGAGTAATACCGAGCAGTTCCTCCTGTAGTGCCGAGCCATGCTCGGCATGAGGGCTTCCCGGTAACGCCGCTGCCGAGCATGGCCCGGCATTACAGGTCCGCGTCAGCGCAGCTGCAGCTGCCTGGCGTCATCTACCCGCACATGTGTCTGGTAGTAATACTTGTCGCTGACGCGCCTGCCATCAGCAACGAACCCGATACGCACCATCCGCGCCGCACCCCGCACCAGAATCGCGCGTCCCTTCAAGGCTGTGCCAGGATCCGCCCCATATTGAGCCACCAACTCCTGAACTGCACCGGGGCCGATGCTGATGCTCAGATTGCGCGGATCGCGGTAATCCGATTGGGAGTTCAGGTACAACCTGCCATCGGCATTGCCACTGGCACGCACCGTCAGCGCAAACACCCCATCCACCCCGCGCTGCGGCCCAGCGGCAGCCGCCAACTGCACCGCCATGGAAGGATCCAGCCATGTGCTGCTACGGCCGACATGCGCACATCCAGCCAAACCCATGCACGCCACAACCATCAACATAAACCTACGCATGCTCGACTCCTTGTCAGCTTGGAGCCGCTGATTCAAGCCGAGCACGGGCATTGAATGCAAGGGACAACGGCGCCACCCAACCTGTGGAACCGGCGTCAGCAGCGCAGCCACCGCAGCAGCAGGGGCAACGCAGCAGGGAGATGCATTCAATCCGGCGCCTTGGTTCTTGTCAGTTTCACGGCTTACGCCGCTCTTACAAGGTGAACAGCGCCAACTCCAGGCCTACCCACGCCAGGAACGCGACGAACAACACCGCGCCTT
The DNA here is from genome assembly GCF_002477705.1 of Stenotrophomonas sp. UBA7606. Taxonomy (NCBI): domain Bacteria; kingdom Pseudomonadati; phylum Pseudomonadota; class Gammaproteobacteria; order Lysobacterales; family Lysobacteraceae; genus Stenotrophomonas; species Stenotrophomonas sp. UBA7606. The sequence goes on from NZ_DLJW01000009.1 coordinate 45,520, forward strand.
CGCCACGGCTGATCTTCAGGTCGCCGCGCAGCATCGGGTACAGCATGAGCACGAACACGATCGCCGCTGGCAGCTCCAGGCGTACGAACGAGGCCGGCAAGGGCATCGGCCGCAGGGCCGCCATGCCGCCGATAACCACCAGTACATTGAACAGGCTGGAGCCGATCACGTGGCCCACCACCATGTCGCCCTGCCCGCGGCGTGCCGCGGCAATGGCGGCTGCCACCTCCGGCAGCGCGGTGCCAATGGCCACCGGCAACAGGCCGGTCAGCAGCGGCGACATGCCCCAGGCTGCACCAATCACCGGCGCGGACTGCACGACAAAGCGCGCACCGTAGTACAGCACCACCGCGGCGATGACCAGGCGGATCAGGTTCAAGCCAAGCACGGTGCGGGTGGTGGCGTAGTCGGCAATTGCCTCCTGCAGCGCCGCCGGTTCCTGCCGCGCACGGCGCAGCACGAACGCCAGCATCCCCACGAAGCCCAGCAGCAGCACGATGCCTTCGATGCGGCTGATGGCACCATCCAGACCGAACACGATCAGGGCCAGGCTGGCCACCGCCAGCAGCACCAGCAGCGGCGACAGCAGACGGGTGCGCACCAGCAACGGATAGGCCAGGGCCGCCAGCGCCAGGGTCAAACCGACATTGACGATGTTGCTGCCTACCGCATTGCCCAGGGCCAGCTCCTGCGCCCCTACGGCAAACGCGCGGGCGTTGACCACCAGCTCCGGCAGCGAGGTACCGAAGGCCACCAGCAGCAAGCCGGCAACGAAAGGCGAGGCGCCGAAACGCTGGGCCAGGCCAGAGGCCGCCTTGACGATGGAGTCACCGCCCAGGGCCAACAGCACCAGACCCAGTACAAACCATGCGATCGCTTCAAACATCCTTCGTTTCTCCCGGCGTGGATGGCGGCGACCCGCGGCCGCGCCTGTTGCGGCAGCAGGGTATCAGCCGCAGCCTTCGACGTAATCCACCTGCGGCGGCACGCCCACCCGCCAGGCACTGGCCCGGCCGTCGGCGCCGAGCTCGAACACCAGCCAGCTCTGGCTGCCATCGCTGGCCGGCACCCGCAGCATTTTGCCGCCATCCACATATTTGTGGGGCTGCGGCGCCTCGGCCTGCGGGTACAGCGCCTGCAGCTGCGCCAGATCCATGCCTATCCGGCCCCCGCCCGGCGCCGGGGCGTCGCCCCCACGCACGTCATAGCGCAGGAACTGGTTGCCTTCGAGCATGAAGAACGGCCCCGCCGAGGTGTTTGCCGGCGATGACAGGTAATAGCAGCCGCCGTCAGCGGCCGCGTCGCCCTGCAGCTCCTCCCCCCAGGCCACGCGCAGCTGTTCCACATCGATGCCCAACTGTGCGGGCCCATAGCCCTGCCAATCCGCGTCACCCGCCACCACCGCCGTGGCGGGGGGTGCGGGCGTGGCCTGCGCTGCCGGTGCGGCGGCGGGTCCAGTTGCCACAGGCTCGGCCGGTGGCGTGCGTTGGCAGGCTGCCAGCAGCATGGCCAACAGGGATAACGGCAAGGCGATGCGCTTCATGCGGTGACTCCAGCGGGGTCCGCGGTGGAGTCTAGCCGCAACCGTGCCTAGCACGCGCGAAGACACCTTTGTCATCGTGATTTCACCTGCAGGCGACAGTCTGGGCACTCACCCCGCCTGCTCCCATCCCCATGCACCCGCTCAAGACCGAACGTGGCCGCACCGTGCTGCAGACGCACGGCAACGCGCTGGACCTGCGCCAACGCAGGGCGCTGATCCTGTGTGATGGCAAACGCAGCCTGGCCGAGCTCGGCGGCATGCTGGGGGACGACGCGGCGGCGCTGATCGCGCAGCTCCAGCGCGAGGGCTATGTACTGGCCGAGGATGCTGCCGCCACAAGCACGGCACCCGCTGCGCCAGTGGCCGCTGCACCGGTGGAGCGGCGGCGCTCGATGGTGGTCGCACGCATCTATGTACTGGACATCCTGGCACTGCAGCGCAACCCCACCGCTGCCCATCTGCACAAGCTGCTGCAGGCCGCGCGCGCGGAGGCCGATACCGTCAGCGCGCTGAAGCTGGCGCTGAGCCACCTGCCGGCAATGACCTCCGATGGCTACACCCAGCGGGTCCGCGGGCGCCTGCAGGAAGTATTGCCGGAGGCACACCTGGCAGCGGTGCTGGCACCGCTGCCAGCCTGACTCAGTTCTTCGGCGGCGCGAAGTTGTTGCGCAGCCCGCTCCAGCAGGCCTGGTAGCCACGCTGGCGGTGCGCGGCCTGCATGGCCTGTTCGGTCGGGCGGATCACGCCACGGGTCTCGAACATGAAGGCCATGGTGTCGGTGATCACGTCGGGCTTGGACAGGTCGGCCTGCGAGGCCTTGTCGAAGGTGGCCGCATCCGGGCCGTGGCCGGTCATGCAGTTGTGCATCGACGCACCGCCAGGCACGAAGCCCTCGGCCTTGGCGTCGTAGGCACCGTGGATCAGGCCCATGAACTCGCTGGCGATGTTGCGGTGGAACCACGGCGGGCGGAAGGTGTTCTGCGCCACCAGCCAGCGCGGCGGGAAGATCACGAAATCCAGGTTGCTGGTGCCCGGGGTATCGCTGGCCGAATGCAGCACCAGAAAGATCGATGGATCCGGGTGGTCGTAGCTGATCGAGCCGATGGTGTTGAAGTGGCGCAGGTCGTAGCGGTACGGCGCGTAGTTGCCGTGCCAGCCGACCACGTCCAGCGGCGAGTGGCCGATGTCGGCACGCCACAGGCGGCCCTGGAACTTGGCGACCAGCTCGAACTGGCCGTCGAGGTTTTCGAAGGCGGCGACCGGGGTTTCGAAGTCGCGCGGGTTGGCCAGGCCATTGCTGCCGATCGGGCCGAGGTCGGGCAGCTTCAGCAGCGCGCCGAAGTTCTCGCAGACATAGCCACGCGCCTGGCCATCCGGCAGCTCCACCGCGAAGCGCACGCCGCGCGGGATCACCGCGATCTGCTGCGGTTCGATCTCGATCACGCCCAGCTCGGTGCGTAGGCGCAGGCGGCCGAGCTGCGGCACGATCAACAGCTCGCCATCGGCGTTGTAGAAGTAGCGCCCGCGCATGTCGGCGTTGGCCGCATACAGGTGGATGCCTGCGCCGCTATGGGCTTCGGCCGAGCCGTTGCCGCCCATCGTGTACAGGCCCTCGACGAAATCGGTGGGCGTGGTGGGCAGCGGCAGCGGGTCCCAGCGCAGCTGGTTGGGCGAAGCGGCCGCATGGCTGAAATCGCTGTGCAGGTGCGGCTGCTCGAACGGGGTGAATTCACCGTGCATCGCCGCCGGGCGGATGCGGTACAGCCAGCTGCGGCGATTGCTGCCACGCGGCGCGGTGAAGGCGGTGCCGGTCAGCTGTTCGGCATACAGCCCGTGCGCCACCTGCTGCGGCGAATTGCGACCCACCGGCAAGGTGCCGGGCACAGCCTCGGTGGCGAACTCATTGCCGAAGCCGGATTGATAAGCGTTGCTGACCATCACGAACCTGCCTGTGTTGTTGCGTTCAAAGCCCCACCCCTCCGGGAGAGAGGTTGGGGTGAGGGTAAGAGCTGAAGCAATGCCGCTTAAAGCCCCTCTCCCTCCGGGAGAGGGGTTGGGGTGAGGGTAAGGCTTTCAGCCATCATCAGAATGGCTTCCAGCACCGCATCCACCTGCAGCAACACATCGTTGTCCCAGAAGCGCAATACGGTCAAACCTTGCTGTTCCAGGAAGCGAGTGCGTACCCGATCAATGTCTTCATTGTGCTGTGAGCCATCGAGCTCCACCACCAGCCGTTTGGCCTCACAGTAAAAATCCACGATGTACGGCGGAACCGGATGCTGCCTGCGAAACTTCAAGCCGCACAGCTGGCCGCTCCTCAACCTGTTCCAGAGCTTGCGCTCGGCGTCGGTCTGGTTACGGCGAAGCCTGCGGGCGCGGCCCAGAGTAACCGTGGGTAATGGCGGTTTGCTGCTGTAGCTCATGAAACGGCCTCCTTGCGCCTTCCGTGATCTTTAGCAGCTTCGCCCTCACCCCAACCCCTCTCCCGGCGGGAGAGGGGCTATGTCCTATAGCGCGCTGCGTCTTACAGCACACCACGCTTGATCTGGTCGCGCTCGATGCTTTCGAACAGGGCCTGGAAGTTGCCTTCGCCAAAGCCCTCGTTGCCCTTGCGCTGGATGATCTCGAAGAAGATCGGACCAATGCAGTTCTGGGTGAAGATCTGCAGCAGCTTGCGCTGCTTGGTTTCCGGGTCGGCGTCGATCAGGATCTTGTTCCTGCGCAGGCGCTCGACATCTTCGCCATTGTTCGGAATGCGCAGGTCGACCACGTCGAAGTAGGTGTCCGGCGTGTCCAGGAACTCAATGCCCTGCGCGCGCATCGCCTCGACGGTGTCGTAGATGTTGTCGGTGAAGCAGGCGATGTGCTGGATGCCCTCGCCCTTGTAGGCGTCGAGGTATTCGTTGATCTGGCTCTTCGGGTCGGACGACTCGTTGAGCGGGATGCGCACGATGCCGTCCGGTGCGGTCATTGCCTTGGACACCAGGCCGGTCTTGGCCCCCTTGATGTCGAAGTAGCGGATCTCGCGGAAGTTGAACAGGCGCTCGTAGTAGTCCGACCACTGCTGCATGTTGCCCAGGTACAGGTTGTGGGTCAGGTGGTCGATGAAGGTCAGGCCGAAGCCGACCGGGTTCTGCTCGGCACCGTCGATGACCTCGTAGTCGGCATCGTAGATGCTGCCGGTCGTACCGTAGCGGTCCACCAGGTACAGCATGCAATCACCGATGCCCTTGATCACCGGTGCCGGTACCGCGCGGGTTTCGGCCAGCAGGTCCACTTCCTCGGCACCGTTGCCCAAGGCCGCCGACAGTACCTCGGCGGCCGGCTTCTGGAAGCGGATGGCGAAGCCGCAGGCGCTCGGCCCATGCTTGGCGGCGAAGTCGGCGGCAAACGAGTTGGGCTCCTCGTTCACAAGAAAGTTGACGCCGCCTTGACGGTAGACGGTAATAGCACGCTGCCGGTGGCGGAGGACGGCCGTGAACCCCATGTTCTTGAAGTAGTCGTGCAGCTGGGCAGCCTGCCCCGCCGGTGCGGCGAACTCGACGAACTCAAAACCATCGATACCCATCGGGTTTTCAAAGGTGGTGACCTGCATGCCCAGGTTGGGCGCGTTGGATGCGGTTGGGGTATTCATGGGTTGCCTCCGGAAGCATGGCGGTCGCCGGGGTGCCGGCGATGAAAACAGGAAGACTCGCCAAAAAGCGGGTCTGGACCGAAGGTTATAGTTTCACATGAAACCACCATCAAGGTGCACTGCAGCATGAGCTCTTCCGATTACAGCAAGTCCACCAGCATCCGCGCCTCGCACGTGTTGCTGGATCTTGAGCAGTTCCTGCCTTACCGCATCAGCGTGTTGTCCAACCGGGTGAGCGGCAACATCGCCCGGCTGTACGGCGAGCGCTATGGCCTGGCCATTCCCGAATGGCGGGTGATCACCATCCTGGCGCTGTACCCGGGCTCCTCGGCCAGCGAAGTGTCCGAGCGCACGGCGATGGACAAGGTGGCCGTCAGCCGCGCAGTGGCGCGCCTGCTGGAGCGCGGTTTCATCAAACGCGAGACCCATGGCGATGACCGCCGGCGCTCGGTGCTGGCACTGTCGGCCGCCGGCTTCGAGGTCTACGAGACCATCGCACCGATGGTGATCGAGATGGAACGCCGCCTGATGTCGGCGCTCAGCGAGGAAGAAGAACAGGTACTGGAACGCCTGATCACGCGTCTGGCAGATGCCGGCCTGCCGCGCATGACCGAAGGCTGATCGTCGCCGACGATCAGCTCAGGTGCTTGCGCTGCGCGTAGATCCACGGCGCGGCCAATGCGGCGATGGCACCGCCGGCAAAGCCAAGTGCGGCCGCCACGGCCGCTGCTTCCACCCGCCCCGGCAGGGCCAGCGCGGCCAGCAACAACAGGCCTGCCGGCAGACCGATGAACGAGGCCAGGAAGAAGCGCCAGCGTGGTACCCAGGTGTGCAGCTGCATCAGACTGGCGCCGGCCCAGGCCTCGCCGGCCCGGCTGCGTCCAATTTTGTCCACCAGTTTGACCAGGTCGACCTCGGCGACAGTCTTGCCGGTACGCGCCAATGCTAACTCCGCGCCAACCTCGGACGGATCGGGCCAGTTGGATGGCCATGACTGTGGCGCGTCCACTCCATAGGCGGTCAACAACGGCAGCGTCAACGCCGGCGCGGACAGCGCGCGCAGCTTGCGCTTGTCCAGCACGCACCACACCTGCGGCAGGCCATCGCAGTGGACCTGGTACAGCGCCAGCTGCGCCGCCGTCGGATACGGCAAGGCAGTGACCCGCGCCGCCATCGACTCGACGCCCATGCTGCGCAGAAAGCCCACGCGGCTGCGGCCACTGTGCGCCCAGGCCAGCCCCAGCGGTGCCAACAACATCACCTCGGCATGCTCCGGGCTGCCACTGTTGGCGCGGTCATCACTGGCCAGATAGGCCGACAACGATCTGGGCTCGGCCACATCCCGGACGCCCCAGCGCTGTGAATGCCCCAGCAGGAACTTCAGCGGCACCCGCGCGGCAGTGGTCTCACCGCGCGCGGCGTCCGAGGCAAACGGCACCACCGAGGCAACGAAGGCACGCAGTTCGTTGCCGGGGCTGCTGCTCCATTCGCTCGGCAGCAGGCCTGCGAGCAGACCATTACGCGCGACCTGGTCGATCTGCTCCTTCTGTTCCACCAGTCGCGTCACCGCCGACTGCAGCATGATGTTGGGCGGCACCGCCGCCTGCGGCAGCCGGTAGTGCGCCGGCGGTGCGGGCTCTTCCGGTGCTGCGCTTTCGTCCAGCAGTTCCTCCACCGTGGGCAGGCTGGTGCCAGACAGGTCCTGTACGGTGGTCTCGGGGCTGGAATCGGGGCTGGCAGCTGGCTGCATGGGGAAAGAGGGCGATGAGCCGGATGCAGGGGGATTGCTTCGTTAGCGGCCGCGGGCGAACAAAATGAAGATGGCGGCTGTTGCCCCCTCCCTTGCGCATCGCGCAGGGGAGGGCTGGGGAGGGGTGCTTTGGCTTTGGCTTTGGCTTTGGCTTTGGCTTTGGCTTTGGCTTTGGCTTTGGCTTTGGCTTTGGCTTTGGCTTTGGCTTTGCTTCCAGCCGACAGCTAACAGCTAACAGCAA
>NZ_DLJW01000092.1:0-11640 GCF_002477705.1 Stenotrophomonas sp. UBA7606
CGCCCCCCGCCTTCGCGGGGGAAGGCTCTTCGAGCACCTCGCCCGCGCCCCTGCCCCGCGTAGCGCGCGAGGCGTACGAACAGTCACGAGCCGTTGGCTCGTAAACGCCTGTTCTTAACGCAAGCGAAGAAGAGAGGGCAAACAGCAGCTGCCAAAGCCAACAAACCGTAGCCCCGGGTAAGCGCAGCGCGCCCGGGGCTCTTCACGCGGAACCCCGGGCACACCGGATCCACACCTACCCAAACTACCCCACTCAGTTCTTTATCTGCACGTCATCGATATACACATTGACGTCATACGCGGTATTGGCGTGATACAGCCATATCGCATCCAGCTTCACGCTGCTGGCGGTGATCGCACCATTGCCGTCCACCCAGGCATTCCACTGCGCCGCATCGCTCAACGACCACGACACATAGGTCCAGGTGTTGGCCGTAATCGCCTTGCTGGTCGAACGCTCGGTACCATCACTGTCGTCGATGCCCAAGCCGACCGATGTGCCGCTGCCGCCACTCCACACCCAGAAACCCACCACGCCATTGCTGCGCGTCAACGCGGTATTGCTGGCCGGCGTGCCGCTGCCTGACAACAGCCGCACCGCCCATGCCGCGCTGCTGGCAGTGTCGTCCTTCAACAACACCCGCAACGAACAACTGCCGTTCTTCTGCGTGGTGCAATCGCGCGTTGCAGTGGATGCGGTGCTGATGCCGGTGGTGCTGCCCGAATAGCTGGGGCTGGTATTGAAATGGCCCACAGTGCTTTCAAAACGATCCAGATAAGTCACCGTACCGGTCCCGCCGCCACTGCCCGGGTTCAACAGGGCGTAATACTTGGACCAGTTCCAGTTGATGCCCGGGTCGGTATGGGTCTGGCCGCTGTAATGCTGGTGGCCCTTGATCTTGACGCTGGTCGCCAGCACGTTGATGCCGCTGCTGGACGCGCCGCTGTAGGCGCTGGTGCAGCTGATCGCGCTGTAGGTGCTGCAGAAGCTGCGCACCAATGCTGCCGATGACTCGTACATGGCATTGGTGTACCACGAGCTGTTGTCGATATAGCCCTCGTGCTCGATGCCCAGCGTATAACTGTTCTGGTTGCGCACATGCCAGGCGGTATCCGCATTGCGCACCATCTGCGTCACCTGGCCATCGGAGGAGCGGATCACGTAGTGCGCGCTGACCTGCGCGGAAGCATTCTTGAACCAGGAAATGGTGCCGGCATAGCTGCCCTGGGCGGTGTGTATCGTCACCGCGCTTACCGCTGCCGAGCGCGAGGCGGTGTAGTTGGAGGCCGAAGCCGCACTCCAGATCGCAGGGCCATAGTCGGTGCTCTGGATGCCTGCATCCAGTGCGGGTGCCGCCGATGTCTTCGATGCACTGGCGCTGCGCGCCTGCAAGGTCTCGCTGATCGGGTCCACCTGGTAGGCATCGGTTTCCACGCGGTCCTTGCTGACATCCAGCCGCACCATCGGTGCGCGCAGCGTGACCAGCTGCGGCGCATCGAAGGCCTGCTCCCAGGCGATTGCGCGCTCCGGCACCACGATGCCACGGTCGTTGACGCCGCGGTCCTGGGCCAGCAGCACGTCATAGGCAAAGCTGGTGCGCGCATAGTCATCGACCGCGCTGCGCGCGGTAACGCCTGCATCACGCGGCGCATAGCCGGCATAGCGCATCAGGGCCGCGCGGATGGCTTCCGGCGCCGGCGCGCCGGCCTTGGCTGCATCGGGGTGATCCTGACGGATCTGCGCATCCAGCAAGGCCGCTGCCGCGAGGATGTTGGTGGCCGCTTCGGTGCGCACCGCGGCGCTGGAAACGCCCAGCAGTTTGGCGGCCTCGCCCACCTGGTCTTCAAAGCCACCACCGGCATACAGGCCCATCACGCCCCACGACGGTGGCATGCGCAGGTGGGCATGGTCCTGGTCACTGGTATCGGGTTGCAAGGGCGACCAGCGGCTTTGCACATAGGCCAGCGATTCCAGCGTGCCACGCGGGATGCTGGGGTAGCGGCGGTAAGCCTGCTGGAAATAGCGCACATACATCGCCCGCAAGGGCAGCAGGCGCGCTTCTTCCATCTTCAACTGCATTTCCAACACCTGTTCAGTGTCGGCGGCCGGTGCCTTGATGGCGGTTTGGGCAAGTGCGGGAACAACTACGGCACTGGTGATGACGGCAGACAGCAGCACGGCGGTATGACGGTGCATCATCGGTAGGACCCCTAGCTTGGAACCCCCTGCACCCGTGTTTCTACCGTAGCGACGTTGCCGATGGGTGAAGAGCGGCATCAATCAGTGATCGCTGTCATGCCCTTGGTGGACGTGCGTCGCAGCTGCGCAGCATGCTGTGCGCGTGCAGCGCAGGTGGAAATCAGGCGGAAGCAGATTGAACCGTGCGTCGGCGCTCGAACCACCACAACGCGGCGGCGACGATCACGAAACCCAATAACCACGGCCAACGTGGGCCAGGGATGGGCAGCGGCGCGGTACGCGTAACGCCACCGCTCAACGCCAGGGTGGCTTCGCGCATCTGCTGTGCGTGCATGGCCGCAGCCTTGGCGGGGTCCAACAGCAGCAGGCTTTCCTGCTGCCCAGCGGCGTCGATGCGGTGCCAACCGGCATGCTGTGGCCAGGCGGCAACACAGCCACCGGCTGCGGGATCGGGCAGCAGCGCAGTGCGGCTTTTATCTTCGGCAATCACGCTTACCGGGGCCTTCAAACCACACAGGCTGATGCGCTCGCCACTCCATGCCCAGGCCGGCAGCGCCGGTGGGGCTGGGTTGGTGCTTGGCCTTGCCACGGCTGACAACACCTCATTCCACAGCTCGGCATGCGCGCCTGCATGCCCGGCCAGTACCAGCGCGTAGCTGTCGGTGATCGGCAGCAGGCCTACGCGGCCCAGGCCGAGGGCACGCCAGCCACCGATCGCGCTGCCGTCTGCCGCGACCAGCAAGGGCACCACGTCGGGGCTGCTGATGTCGATGTTGAAGCGCTCGACGCTGAGCGTGGTGGCGTCCTGTCCTTCATTGGTGGAACCTTGCAGGGCTATCGGTCGGGTCTGGTCGCCACCGCGTACCTGCAGGCCCCACTCGCGCAGGGCGCGGCGTGCATTGCCATCCAGCGCGCCGCTGGTGCGCACCAGTACGCCCAGACCAGCACGGACTGCCGCGCTGATTGCGTTGCGCTGCGCGGCAGACAGGGCCGCAAGCCGACGCTCGTCCAGCACCAGCAGATCAAGGCGTGCAAGCGTGGCTGCATCCAGCGCCGCCGGTGCATCGCCCAGTTGCAGGCCGCCACCTACCAGCATGCTGGTTTGTACGTTGGCGCCAATATCGGTGGCCCAGCGCTGGAGGTACTTCAGCTCCGGCCCGGGCGCGCCGGCCAGCAGGCGCAGGGTGGGCGCGGTGATGGCGCGCACGCGCACCGGCACCGGCAGTTGGTCCAGCACCTGGCCGCGCTCATCGAGCACACGCAGGGCAAACAGCACGTCGCCCGCATCGCGCGCACTGGCGCCGAGCGTGACGCGGCCAACCTTGTCCGGCGCGGCGATGGCGACGCGATGGCCGGCAGGGTCCAGCAGTTCCACGCGTGCGCTGGGCAGGCCTTGCACACGGGCATGCACGTTGAAGCCGGCACCCGGTGCGAGCAAGGGCGGCGCCTGCAATTCCACCAGGCCACGCGGCGCGGCGTTCGGCAGGAAGCGCACCGCCGGCAAGGCCGCATCGCGATCGCGTGCGGGTAAGCCCTGGCCGACGATCACCACGTCGCGCGTGCCCGGGTGCTGGCGCAACGCGGTTGCCAGGTCCGGTACCGGCGTTGCGCCGCGCAATGCCGGTGCTTCTGGCAGGCGTACAACGGCCTCGGCAGGCACGGAAGCCAGTGTTGTGGCATCCGCGCCGGCGCTGGCTACCAGCAGTGTGCCGGCATGGCCGGGGCGCGCGGGCGGTTGCAGGGTGAAATACAGCAGCACGGCGGCAAGCAGCTGCAGCACCAGCAGGGCAGCCAATCGGGGCACAGACGGGCGTGGTGCCAGCGCAAAGCGCAGGCTGCCAAGCAGTACGGCAAGCACGATCAGCAGCAAGGGCAGCCAGGACATCATCGGGCGGGCTCCGTCGGCATGCCGAGTGCTTCAAGGTAGCGGCGTCCGCCGGCATCGGCGGCGTTGCGGCGTGCTGGCGGGCCTTCGGCGCGCCGCAATGCCGGCCACAGCTGGTCGCGCAGCTGCTGCCGGCAACGCTGGCAATCGGGCTGCTGGCGCAATGCATCGATGGCGGCTACGACATCCAGCGGATCGGGCACGGCATCGGGATGGGCGTCCAGCCAACGCGTGAGTGCATCCAGATCGACGGCCTGGGTGGGCGCGGCCAGTGCCTGCCAGGCGCTGGCAACCACGCCGTCGGCGGCAGGCCGTGCCGCCAGTTGTACACCGCGATTGCCCAGGCCATCGCGTTTGCCGGTCATGCGTCGGGCCATGTCGATGGGCGGCAGTTCGCTGCCTACGCGCGCCAGGTAGATGCGTTCGGCCTGCTGCACCTGCTTGATGAAACCCAGCGCCTTGTAGGCGTAGGGCAGCGCCTGATCCGGGTGGCCCTGGCGCAGATGGCCCTCGGACTGCCACATCTGGTCGAGCGCGGACTTCAGGATGGCGCGGGTCTGCGGGTCCAGCAGGGTGGCGGCTTCGGCGTGGTCGTGGGTATGGCCGTACTCGGACAGCACGTCGGTGGCGCTGCCGAATACCGGCGCGCTGCCGTTGCTGCCGCCATGGTCGTGGCCGTCATCGTCGGTGTGATCGGCATGGCTGTCGGCGGTGGGCGCATCACCGGTCGGCAGGTCGCCAGTCGGTGGTGGCTTGGCACCGCCTTCGGCTTCCTCGCCGAGGAACTGGCCGTAGCGCAGGCGCAGGATGCGCTGGTCCACGCCGATTGCATCGGCGCGCTTGGTGTAGGTGTCGGCGTCCAGGCTGCCGCGTTGTTTCAGCAGGGCTTCGGCGTCGATGATGATCTGCCGCTGGCTGCGGAAGTAGGCCGGCATCACCTTCTTGATTGCGCCTTCCAGATCGCTGGCCTGCACCTGCTGCTCGCTGGGCAGGCGCAGGATCAGGCTGGCGCTGCGCGCCTCCTGTGGCTGCGGGCTGCGGTTGTCACGCACGGTGAGGCGCGCAACGACTTCGTCGCCCGGCGCCAGCCCAAGCGCAGCCAGATCGGCGCTATAGGCAAAGCGTCGCGCCGTGGCCGGGCCGCTGCCGCCCAGGCTGAGCTGGCGTTGCTGGAAGCTGATGTTCTCGCCCGTGCCTTTGGCGGTGGTGATATCCAGCGTTGCGGTGTTGTTGACGCCAAAGTCGTCGCTGGCCTCGAAGCGCAGCTGCCAGCTGCGTTGGCGCGGTGCGGCCTGGTTGAGTGTCTGTGCCGGCTCGATCACCTTCACCTGCGGTGGGCGGTCCACCACCACCTCCAGCCGATAGGCGCGGCCGGCCTCGGCCATGGCCGGGCGTGTATGGATGCGGTACAGGCCTGCGCGCTGCACTACGTGGCTGCCGCGCCAATCGTCACCATTGCGCTGCAGGGCCACGCGTCGGCCATCGTGGAACTGCAGCCATGCCTGTTGTGGCTGTGGCGAAAACTGCAGGCGCCATTGCAGCTGGCTGCCTTGCAGGGCACGCGCATCGAGTTTTTCGCCCGCGCTTGCGGCCTGGCCGCTATAGGCGGGCGGTGTGACCTGCAGCCAGCTGCCCCGCAGTACCGGTGCGGTGCCATGTGCGGTGTGCTCGGTCGTTGCGGTGCCGGCATCGGTGCCGGTCATGCCCGCTGCGCGTGGCCATAGCAGCGCGGCGCTGGTCAGCAGTATGGCAACCAACCAGCACAGCACCACCGCGCGCCACGGCCAGCGTGGGCGCAGGTCCGGTGGATCGCGCTGCAGTTGTTGCTCGACGTGGCGGCGCTGACGTTGTTGCAGCGGATTGAGTGCATCGCTGGCGGCGAACAGCAGGTCGGCGCTGTCCTGCAGCTGCGGATGCTCGTTCAGGCGTTTGATCAGCCAGCGTGTATCCAGGTGGCGGGCGCGCCACATCGCAACGGCGGCGACCAGCAGTGCCGCGCCGGTGCCGATGATGTAGGCCGCGTCCAGCCCAAGCATGCGCGCCACCAGCGTGGCTACCGCCAGCGCCACCGGCAGGCCGGCTACCAGGGTGATCAACAGACGGCGTCTTCGTGCCGCCTGCAGCAGCTCGCGCGCCTTCATGGCGGGCCCCGGCGGCGCGGTGCGCTGGCCAGCCAACGCTCAAGCAGGAACAGCAGGGCGATGGCCAGCAGCAGCCAGTGGCTCAGTTCGGTTGCCGCCTGCGGGTAGGCGGCAGCGCCGGCCTGCGGCTGCATGCCCGCCGCCAGGGCGCGTCGCGGGGTGTTTGGCGGCTGCACGATGGCGCGCAGCTGCGCGGGGAAGTCGGCTTCCAGCAACACCGGCAGGGTGGAGGCCTGCAGCGGTGCGGCCCAGCGCAGCCACTGCCCCTGCGCGCTGCTGATCTGTTCCAGTACCAGCGTGCCTGCAGCATCGCGCCACAATGGCGTGCGTTGTGCATCTGCAGGCACCGGCGTGCGTGCGTCCACCAGCAGCGGACTGCCGGCCTGCAGCTCGGCGAGCACGCTGGCGGGCAATGGCTTGGCCGATAGCCAGAGGTGCAGTGCCTGTGTGTCGGTGAACGCGGCATCGTCGCCTGCGGTGTCGGGCTTGGCGGCATTCCAGGCGCTGGCCAGCGCGTTGAGGTAACGCAGCCCTTGGCTGCCGACCGCGTCATGGCGAATCTGCAGGCGCGGTGCTGGCGGTACCGTTGCCGTGCTCGTTGCCGAGGCCTGTTCGATTACCTGCCAGCGCACCGCGCGTGAGAGCTGCACGCGTTGTGCATCCAGCCCATCCAGCACGGTGGGCACCACCACGGTAAGCGGGGCGTCGGCTGGCAGGCTGGCATCCAGCTCACGCAGCAGGCTGGCGATAGGCTGCGATGGCGTTGGTGCGCTGTTCTTGTCGATTCGCGGGAAGCCCGGCGCCAACCACAGCCACTGCGCATCGGTTGCAGCCACGGCCGCTTGCGCGGCGGCGACGTCCAGGCCCGGCAGCACCGCGACGCGGGCCTGTGTGTCGGCCACGCCGGTCAGTGCCGGCCGTGCCAGCAGCACGGCGAGCAGGGCCAGCAACAGCAGGCGCAGGAGCAGCAGCGGCCATTCGTCAAAGCGGATGCGGCGGCGCGGCCGTGGTTTGGCCGACAACCAGCGCAGTGCAGCGAAATCGATGATGCGCTGTTCGCTGCGCCGGGCAAGATGGATCAGCAGTGGCAGCAGCAAGGCGGCCAAGGCGATGAAGCCCGCCGGGAACAACCACAGCAGACTCATGCGCCACTCCCTGCGCGGCGGCCAAACAGGCGCTGCAGGGGCGCGTCGATGGCCTCATCCAGATAGCCGGTGTCATGGCGGATACCGGCCGCCTGCAGGCGCGCATCCAGTACGCGCTGTGCTTCCCTGAAGCGGGCAACGTACTCGGCGCGCACAGCGGCGCCATCGCTGAGCAGCTCGTCACCGGTTTCCGGATCGCGGAAGCGGTGGCCGTCGCCGAATGGGAAATCCCGTTCCTCCACGGTCAGCAACTGCAGGTGCACCACATCGCGGCCGGCCTTGGCCAGGCGCTCGGCCAGCTCAACACCTGCGGCATCAAAGCCATCACCGATCATCACCACCAGATCATTGCTGGCGATGCGTTCCCACAAGGGCGACAGCTTCTGCTGTGGCGGCCATTGCCCCGCCGCACGCAGCGCATGCAACTGCAGATGCAGGCGGTCGCGCTGGCGCAGGCCATTGCCGGCCGGCAGCAACTGCACGTTGTCATCGCCCAGGGCAATCAGGCCGAAGGCATCGCCTTGCTGCAGGGCCAGCTCGGCCACGCAGGCCAGCACTGCCTTGGCCGCATCCAGCCGCTGCCAATCCGGCCGTGCGCGGTCGGATTGGCCCATCGAGGCGCTGCAGTCGAGCAGCAGCCAGACGGTGACCGGGCTTTCGCGCTCGGATTCGCGCACGAAGAAACGGTCCGAGCGCGCATAGAGTTTCCAGTCGATCTGGCGCAGTTCGTCGCCGGGCTCGTAGGCGCGGTACTGCGCGAACTCCAGCCCGGCACCACGGCTGCGGCTGGCATGCGCACCGATGCCGCGGCTGCCACTGGCCCGCTGCGGCCACAGCCGCAGGCTGCGCAGGCGACTGCGCACATCGGCGGGTATCAGCGGTGGTGTGGGAGCGGCCATTTGGAACGTAGTGTCGATCAGGCAGGGAACGGCACCGCGCGCAGCAGGGCGGCGATCACGTCATCAGCACTCTTGTGCTCGGCCTCGGCGGCGAAGGACAACAGCAGGCGATGGCGCATCACCGGTGCAGCCAAGACCTGCACATCTTCGCGGGTGGCGGCAAAGCGGCCCTGCAACAGGGCGCGCGCCTTGGCGGCCAGCACCAGCGATTGGCCGGCGCGCGGGCCGGCGCCCCATTTGATCCAGTTGTTCACTTCGGCCGTTGCGCCATCGCCGGGGCGGCTGGCGCGCACCAGACGGGTGATCCAGCTGAGCAGGTCGGGGCTGATGTGCACATCACGCACGGCGGCCTGTAGTGCTTTTACGGCGTCAGCGTCCATCACCTTGGGCACGGCGCCGCTGTGGCTGCCGGTGGTCTGGGCGAGGATGTCGCGTTCTTCCGCCTCGCTCGGGTAGTCGACGCGGACGTGCAGCAGGAAGCGATCGAGCTGGGCCTCCGGCAGCGGATAGGTGCCGGCCTGCTCGATCGGGTTCTGCGTGGCCAGCACGAAGAACGGCGAGGGCAGGGCGTAGGTGGTGCCGGCGTAGCTGACGGTGCGCTCCTGCATCGCCTCCAGCAGCGCGGCCTGGGTCTTGGGCGGGGTGCGATTGAGTTCGTCGGCCAGCAGCAGGTTGGTGAAGATCGGGCCCTGCTGGAAGCGGAATGCGCGCTTGCCGGTGCCATGGTCTTCTTCCAGCAGCTCGGTGCCGAGGATGTCGCTGGGCATCAGATCGGGGGTGAACTGCACGCGCCGGAACTGCAGCTCCAGTGCCTGCCCGAGCGAGCGTACCAGCAGGGTCTTGCCCAGCCCGGGGGCGCCTTCCAGCAGGCAGTGGCCGCCGGCCAGCAGGCCGATCAGCAGTTGTTCGACAACGGCGTGCTGGCCGACCACGGCCTGTGCGAGCGCGCTGCGCAGCTCGCTCAGGCGCGGCAGCAGGGAATCGACATCGTGGCTGGGATCGGGGGCAGTCATGCGGTCACCTGTGGGGTCAATGCGTCAGTGCGTACATCACGATGTTCACGCCGAACTTGGTGTTGTCTTCGGCCAGGAAGCGTTTGTTGCGCCAGTCGTAGTCCCATTCGCAACCGTAATCCTTGTTGCTGTAGAGCACGCCCAGCCGGCCATCGATCTCGATGCCCTTGAGGTAGTCGTGGACCAGGTCATCACCCCAGCCATTGAGTTCGAAACCGGTGGCCGGTGGGCCCTCGGGGAACTTGAAGAAGCTGTTGTAGATGGCGTGGGTGTTGGGCAGCTTCTTCATCGCGTTGGCGCCGAAGATGCTGCGCATCTGTGCTTCGAAGGAAGTGGCGAACAGGCCGTCGATGTCGTGGTTGCAGTCATCGACGAAGACGAAGCCGCCGTTGCGCACATAGCGCTCGAAGTTGCGCCGCTCTTCGGGGTTGAACTCGACCAGCTTGTGCCCGGCCAGGTAGCAGAACGGCGCGGCCAGCATCTTCGGGTCGGACAGGGCGATGACGTGTTCCTTGGGGTCCACGCGCAGGGTGGTGTAATCGACCAGCGAGGTGATCAGGTTGGACGGCATGCGCGCGTCCACATCCCAGTCACCGGAGTCGTAGCGCAGGCGGGTGAACCAGAAGTCGTAGCGGCTGGCCTGCGCCCGCGCGATGCCCGGCAACGCAGCGCTCACCGCGCCGCCCAGCAGCAGGTGAAGGAATTGCGCTCGCGTCAGACGGGGTGAGGACAAAGCAGGGGACTCGAATAAAGCCCCTCTCCCATGGGGCGAGGGGTTGGGGTGAGGGAAAGGGCGAAGCCTGATGCGGTTGCTTACCGCAGCGCTTCGCGCCCGACCCTCATCCGCCCTTCGGGCACCTTCTCCCGGCGGGAGAAGGGAAATCAGTTACACCGCATCCGACAACGACGTGAAGGTAAAGTCACGCAGCTTCATCGGCGGAATCATCATCACGAAGCTGGACTCATCACCGGCCACACGCACCGGCTTGCCCAGTTCATCGATGTTGTTGAGCATGATCACCGGCGATTCGTTGAAGCGGAAATTCTTCACCGGGTGCTTGATCTGGCCGTTCTCGATGTAGAACGTGCCGTCACGGGTCAGGCCGGTCAGCAGCACGGTCTGCGGGTCGACCATGCGGATGTACCAGGTGCGGGTGACCAGGATGCCCTTCTCGGTGCCCCGCACCAGCTCGGCGATCGACTTGGTGCCACCGCTCATCAGCAGGTTGCCGGCATTGGCGCTGGCGGTCTTGCCCTGCTTCTGCGCCCAGTAGCGCGAGTAGTCCAGGTTGGCGACCTTGCCGTTCTCGATGATGGCCATGCGCTCGCGTGCCATGCCCTCGCCATCCCACGGCAACACCGGCGCTTCCGGATGCCACGGGTCGGCGTACAGGTTCACCTTGGGGTCGTAGACCTGCTCGCCCAGCTTGTTGCCGCCGCCCTTCCTGGACAGGAAGCTGCGGCCTTCGTCGGCCGAGCGGGCGCTGAAGAAATTCATCATGAAGCTGATCAGGCCCGCGGCGGCGGCCGGCTCCAGGATCACCGTGTACTTGCCCGGCTCCAGCGCCTTGGCCTCGGCCGATTCGGTGGCCTTGCGCTTGGCGATCTCGATGTCCTGGTCGGCCCTGAAGTCCGATGCGTCCTTCAGGTTGCGGCCCACCCAGCCCGAACCGCGGCCGTCCTCGGTGCGCACGGTGCAGGTGTAGTTGAAGTTGGTGCTCTTCTGGTAGCCGAAGTTGCCGTTGCTGTTGGCGATGGCGACGAAGCCGTTGCCGTCCTCCAGGAAGCCGGCGGCGACCAGACCATGGCCGCGGCACGGGGCGATCGAGTCGGCCGCCACCTTGGCGCGGAACTCCGGGTCGATCGCGGCGGTGGACGCGCTGAAGGTCGGGCTGGCGGTGTACTGCTGCTTGCCGATGGCCGGCACGAACTCGGGGTTCTCCGGTGCCAGCTTCGCAAGGTCCTCGGCGCGGCGGACCACGCGCTCCAGCGAGGCGTCATCGAACTCGTTGATCGAGGCGGTGCCCACGCGCTTGCCGAAGGCCACCTGCACGGCCAGTTCGGCATTGCTGACGATGCCGCTGGTGGAGACGTTGTTCAGCGCGAAACGGATGTTGCCATCGACCGAGCCGGCCAGCGTGGCGGTGCATTCATCGGCCTTGGACAGCGCGATGACCTTGTCCAGGATGGCCTTGGCTTCCTGTTCGGTGAAGATGCTCATGGTTCTCGAAGCTCCTTGACGATCAGCCGAGGCTGCGCGCGGTATTGATGACGTTGATGCCGTCGAAACGGGCGGTGGACGAGCCATGCGACACGGCCGAGACCTGGCCCGGCTGGCCCTTGCCGTCGAAGAACGA